>JAUQXC010000125.1 GCA_030834825.1 Thermoflexales bacterium | reverse complement strand
CACCACCTACTATTACCGCGTACAAGCGTATAACGTCTGGGGCGCTTCGGAATATACCGCCGGCTGCGAGATACCCGGTGAGGCCGATCCCGTCACCACCGCGAGCTGCGCTACGCCGACTGCCACTAACACACCAACGGCCACGCCCACACGAACCATTACGCCTACAGCGACATCCACCAACACACCGACGCCAACGCCAACACCTTCGACTGCTCCTGCAGCACCAAGCAATCTTATCGCTTCGGGCTCTGGAGAGGGCGCTTCTCTCACGTGGCATGATAACAGCACGAACGAAGATGGCTTTAAGATTGAGCGCGGCTTCTTACTGGGCGGCAAGTGGTACTGGACCGAGATTGGTTCAGCAGGCAGCAACGTGACAAACTACTCTGATACGGAGGAGTGTGGTCCCCGCTATCGAGTACGCGCTTACAATGGATCCGGCATGTCGAGCTACAGCAATATAGCAGAGGCGCTGTGCGAGATGGTGATCGAGGGTGTGTCGAGCGGAAAGGAAGTTGATCAATCCGCTACGACATCAGTGGCACTGCTTCCGGAGTCGCTAACCTCTGTGCCCGCCGGCCAAATCTGGAAGTCCTACTACTTCGCCGGCTCGCAGCGCGTGGCGATGCGCGAGACCACCAGCAGCAGCGATACCGTCTACTACTTCGTCGCCGATCATCCGAAGCGGAGCGAAGGAGGCAGCACCAGCGTCACATTGTGCGGCAACACGGGCGGTTGCAACGGCGTCCCCAATGGTGGCAAAGTTGGCGAGATGAAATACTACCCCTTCGGCGAGACGCGGGATACTTGGGGCAGCACGCCCACCGACCGACAGTTCACCGGCCAACGTGCCGAAACCGGCCTGGGCAGCCTGTATGACTACAACGCCCGCTTCTACTCGCCTTATCTTAACCGGTGGCTCAGTCCAGACACCATTGTACCTGATCCCAAGAACCCGCAAAGCCTGAACCGGTATAGCTACGTACGGAATAATCCACTCAAGTATGTTGATCCAACTGGACATAGGGAAACTTGCAGTGAAGGCCCTGAACTGGCCTGTGGCGGGATTGATGGGACTCATGTTAAAGTGGGAGACATTTTAGATATCTGGAAATTCAATACATTGAGTGCCTTCGTAGATGCAGCCATACAAAACCCCGAGATCCTTAAGCAAATTGTGATATTGAATTTCAACACTACCGAAAAGCAACGCTCTGCAGCTTTGAGAACTTTCACACTAAATGAGCGGCGCGACAATGACTCACTAGAGACTTGGGCGAGAGCCTCAGATTTCGCTGCAGTTCTAGCAGGTGGCAACAAAGACATCTTTATGCGTGATATGTCGAATGTATTCGGTCACGTAGATCAGGGATTGAATGGAATAAATCCATCTGCTCCGGGTCCGAATGCAATTTGGACGAAGCATATTATGAATAGCTCTGGTCTTGATGCTTCGTTTCAGGATCCGGATCCCAACCAAGATCAAATTCATCACATCTTTTTCTACATACAAATAGCGTTCTATCATGGGGCTGGGATGGCACAATTCGGAAATTACCTACATGAACAACCTCAACCCGGTGCATCGATCCAAGATTGGAGGGCCGGGTGGGAAGCAAGCTTCATTGGGCAGGATATTGCGTGGGAGTACTTATCTCCCAGTTTGGTAAGTGAGAGACTACGATGGAGATTCTCCACTCCTTACGGTACCAACAAGTAATCGATTTATGAAGGAGCGTCAAGATGAAAATTAGGAAGATGCTATTGGCCGCTTTGATCTTGGCCTTAATCCTTGGCAGTTTGTATGCGATCTTCGTACTTGATTTCACTCAACTAGTGCGGATAAATCAAGTATTAGGTATTGAGCCAACTTGGTATGCTTTTGACGAATATCTCAGGCATGATCTCATAGGAATGTCGCGGGAAGATGTTTACGCCCTATTCGATAAAATTGGGATGAGGGTAAACGCCGAATCCACAGGAGGCTGTGAGTATACCCAACTAGGAAATCTATTGAAGATTACCTCTTATTTCTTCTGCTATGACCGAAATGGGAAACTCAGGTCAGTCACCTTGAGCTCATGATAAAGCATTTTGTCTTCGTTTCAGGATGAGTTTATCGCTTTGGGGACAGTGCACTGGGTGAGACGCGGCGGGCAGAGCTATCAGGTGATAGCTCTGCCCTGGTGCACCGTCGCCGTGCGGCGCTCGGGTCGCTCTCCAGCGTCGCCCTATCCTCCGCAGCGGCACTTTCATTCTAGCACACGGCTGAAAGCGTTAGCTGCGGTGTTTGCCCGTTGAGCAAGTGCCGCATCTGGGCGACGAGATCAAGCCGCGTTTCAAGGCCCAATTGCGGCACAGCCAACTGATCGATCAGCACCAACAACTGAGCGCGCGCCACAGGCTTATCGTTATTCGGTTCCTTAACATCCCCCATTTTTGCCGGGATTTCCAGGCTTTTTTCGAGCCGAGCCATGGCGACGTAATAGTCGCTGGCGACCGTTTCATCGTGGATGCGGGCATAGATCAACGTTGAGCCGATCTCACGGTGACCGAGCAGTTGTTGAATCGAGGTGATCTTGCAACCGGCGTTCAACAATTGCGTGGCGCAGGTATGGCGGAGTTGATGGGGCGTCACCTTCACGCCGACGCGCTCACCAGCGGCTCGCGTGCGCGCCCAAATCAACTCTTTAGCCAGCGGACGATGACGATACAAAAAGACGTGATCGTCTGCGCCCTCGCCGCGGACGGTGAGATATTCGCGCACGGCTTGCACGGCGGTGTCGGTCAGATAGATGGCGCGATCTTTGCGGCCTTTGCCCTGCCGCACCATCACCTTGCGATTCAGCAAGTCCAGGTCTCCCAGACGTAACTCTTCGACTTCACCGAGACGCAAGCCGCCGTGCCACATCAGATAAAAGGCCGCGCGATCGAGCAGGGCATCACGGCGTTGTGCCGCAAAACGTGCGTCGGTGACGCGTTGCTCAAAATCATCGCGCACTTGGCGCACTTGCTCGTCGGTCAGGAAGCGCGGCAGGCGGTCGGGTTCTTTGAGAAACGGGACCCGCAGCAGCGCCTGTGGAATGCGGAAGTCCTGCTCTTGCAAATACAGCAAGAAGGCATGCAACGAGCGCAGATGCCCGTTGATGGTGCTGGCGGCGAGTCTGGCCACGAGACAATGATCAATGTAGTCCAGCAAATCCTGTCGTTTCACGTCGAGCGGACTAGCGATCACACGGCGTTCGCACACCCAACGCCAGATCGCCGTATGCGCACTCCAATAGGCCTGGCTGCGCTGTTTCACGCGCGCCGGTCGCCAGTGAGACTGCATGAGATGGCAATACCGATCCAATTGTTCCACTAACCAATCCGGTAACCCTGCGACGTACCATTCACGTCCCTGGGGTCGCAACGTGAGCGACATTTGCCCGCGCTGTTGGCGCAGGAATTGGCGGAATTTCTCCAACGCGATGCCGCTATTGTGAAGCCACTCGGCGCTCGAACGTTTGGCTTTGAGGTAGGCCATGACCCGCTCCAGATCGACCTCGAGATCAAGTTGAGCGTAGGGCTTGAGCGCCAGACCTAACACATGGCCGACGGTAGGGATGTACAAGTGTTGAATCACATCCCGGCTCAGACCGCCCTCGAACAACCAGGTGCGATAGTCTTCTAGAAAAGTGACGTTTTCGGGTGGCCATTCGGCGCTGGGGCGCGGCAGGGGATAATTTTCCGGCAGACGACTTTTGCGCGCCCGATGCAGCGCTGTGTCATACCGTTCGGCGGCGGAGGTGGTGAAAGCCATCATGACCAGCCCTCCAGTTTCTGGCTGGCCGCGTAATAGTCGGCTTGCACTTGATGATCGTTGGCGGCCACGTAGGTCTGCGTCGTTTCCAGCCAGGCATGGCCGAGCAACTTCTGAATCGTCGTGACGGGGACATCCACACTCACTAAATCCGACGCAAAGGTGTGGCGTAAACGATGGGCGGTGATCTTGATCGCCGCCTGGGCGCGATAGATCATCAAGCGTTTGTGAATCGCTGTGGTGGACAAGCCTGACTTGAGATAACTGAGAAAGACGAACTCGCTCGCCACGACTGGCCGCTCACGCAGATAGGCGCGCAACGTACGTTCCGCTTGCGGCGAGAGATAGACCGAGCGTTCCTTGCTACCTTTACCGTGCGCCACTAAACGTGGACGCGCTTCGGTCAGATACAAATCGGTCAGGTGCAGACTCGCCACTTCACCGATGCGCAGGCCGCACCTTAACATCAACGTAAACATCGCTCGATCGCGCGCGTCATCGATCACCACAAAGAACTTGTCCAGATCATCCTGCGGCACGGGACGCGGCAAGCGCTGCGGCTCATGCAAGACATGGCGATGCGGCAGTACCGGACAGACCACCAACGGGTCTTCGTCGGACAGAAAGGCATACAACGACTGCACGGCAGCGAGACGACGATTGATGGTCGCTGGACTGAACCCGTGCTCGGCTTGCTGCATCACGAAGCGATCAACATCGTGGAACGTGATCGCAGCGGGCGGTTGATCGCCCACCACTTCGACGAACTGCTTGAGGTCGTATCCGTAGTCGCGCCAGGTGCGAGCGACGGCATTGCGGCGGCGCACCCAATTGACGAAGCGCTCAATTTCGACTAGCATGAGGTTCCCTCCTGTGGGATAGATTGGGTTGGACTGGCATCCCCCATTCTATTCCCAGGAGGTTACGCACGCCTCAGGAGAACGAATGTTTGGTTAAGATAAGTGATCTCTCATTAAGCAATATGGAAGTGCAGAAGAAGCACAACGAATCCTTGATTTGTGGAAGAATAACGATGCTTGGTGGTGGTGGGCGTTAACCACTGCACATGATCAATGGAGAATTTGGGCGAGTGACGCAGGATGGGTTGGAACATTTATGACGAATGACAAAGGGATAATACAAATTGCTCTCTGGCAGGGTGACGGCGTCCCGACACTGTGGCAAGATCTCTGGGAGTGGCAGGGGAAAGGAGGGTATGAGTTGGAAGGTATGCCTGATGGTAGCCAAATGCCCGATTTTTGCCACAATAGCGCTTGTGGCACTGGTTC
>JAUQXC010000124.1 GCA_030834825.1 Thermoflexales bacterium | reverse complement strand
CCCGACTTTTCCGACTATACTCTGGTGGCTCACCATGTGAGTGCCTCCCCGGCGTTGAATGGATTGTCTGGCGACTCCCATTTTTACCGCTGGAGAGGCTTCTTTTCAACTCGACCACGAGGGCTTACCCGTGGATTCAGGTTTTTATTTGTGTCTCAGCGTCTGAGCGGATTAACTCTGATAGTATACAGATCGTTTGTACTGCCCACGCTACCATAAGGGAATCTTAGTGGCCACTTACCATCTATCAAATCTTGTTTGGTGTATGTTGCCACAGACTCTAGAATGGGCTCCAGATTATACTCTGCCAGGTGGCCCCTCATTCTAGACAGCAGATTTTCTCCTGAAATATCTTGCTCAGTTAGAACGTATAAAGTCGCTCCTGGCTTACGTCCATAACGAGCTGTGGCAGCACCGAGCTCCTCAACCTGACTTATAGTATGTGCTGGAGCTAGTGCAATTACTACATCGGCGGGAGCACCGGCACGTTTAGGATCGATTTTCAACGCGTCTCCTAGCATGAACTCAATTCGATTTTCAAGTCCCAATAGTTTTGCTTGATCTCGCCCCCACTTAAAATTGTTATCCTTATCAATCACTGTTCCCCTTCCTCCGTTTGCCTGCAAATACTTCACCATGAATTCGCCTGTGCCACCACAAATTTCAACGACGCATAGGGATGCCCCGCTGCCGCCGGCGATGGGCATGATGCCACGCTGAATCGCCTGCTGCACCAATGGATCAGCGACATCCACTCCTTGCTTGCTCCATGCTGCGGCCGCCCGTTGTTGAGCAGCGCTTATTTCGCCGGGAGTAAACCCAGGCGATGTAGGCACGTTGGTCTTAGGCACTTCGGGGACAAGGTCTGCCACGCTAGGCGTTGACGGCGTTCGCGCTTTTAGCTGGTTGATTGCGTCATCACCTGGATGTCCAGCGCCGAGCAACAAGGCATCAGCATATTCATCGCCGGTGGAGTTGAATAGTGCTTCTTCCAGATGCGGAGTGTCACTTTCAGGGTGCCCTGCCCTAGATTCGGTACTGCCCGATGCAGGCGAATCTCCATAGGCATGGGATGCCTCTGTCATGTGGGGAGATTCTGTCCCAGCGTAGGCTATCTCGGCCCCGGCATACGACACCCCGGTTCCGGCATAGGCTATTTCTGCCCCAGCGTACGATACTTCTGTCCCAGGATGTGGCACCCTCGTTCCTGCATACGATACTTCTGTTTCAGCATGTGATACCTCCGCCTTGACTCCCGGTATTTCATCAAAGCGGTGTGGACCATCCGCTGTTGGTTCCCGGAGCGGCGGCACTTCATCGCCCACATGTGGCCGGTTAGCATCGTGAATTCCCCCAAAGGCATCGGGGATCACGTCGAGAGCAATGTCAACCGGATTCCACAGATCCTCATTCCAATGCTTGCCCGTGGAAAGATTGGCCGCGGCCTGCCCCACGCGACCGGAGGCAAACGCGCGGACCACTGTTTTGACGAAGCCACCGCCACCCATCAGCGGCCCGACAAATTCTGCCGCTGCCGCCGAAACCATGCCGCTAAAAGCGGCGCCCGTGGTGCGTTTCCAATCGATGTTCACCCAAGCCTCGGACCCCGTCATGCCGCTTTCATAGTTTTCAAAGACTTGCATGCCGTAGTCGATGCCAACGGCGATCTCGGCGGCGAACATGATCGGCACCAGCGCCATGCCGCCTGTGGCGATGGTAGCCACGGCGATGACACCCAAGCCCCACAGTTTTGCTCCGGTGTCTTCCCGGAAGTAGTCGCGGACGCCGCGCCCCATCGCTTTAAGAAGTGGCCAGCCGAAGGGGTCGTACTCCATCGCCTTGCGATCGATATAGTCAAGCTTTTCAGTCTTCCACTTTTCAAACTCTTGTATTTTATCGCTTACAAAACCAATGGCCTTTTGTTTCGTGTCACTGGCAAACCGGGTGACCTTTTGCACCGTATTGCCTACAAACTGCCCGGCCTTTTGGGCCGTGTTCCCTACAAACTGCCCGATCTTTTGTACGCCAGTCGCAACATAGCCATAGGTTTGTTTAAGGCCATTTCCTACTTTTTCACCGATACACCAAGGGTCATACCAGGGACACAGTCCTGCGGGATCGGTATGATTGATCGGGCTGTTCTTGACGTAGACGTAGCGATGCAGCGTCTGCGGCACAGACGCGTAAGCGGGATAGGTATCGCGGTTTAAGAAACGGCCCGACGCCGGATCGTAGTAGCGGGCGCGCAGGAAGATCAATCCGCTGGCCACATCATACTGTTCGCGGGCATACCCGAACGAACTGGACGGCAGGCCAACCGTGCGAATGACGTTGCCAAACGGATCGTAGTCGTTCGCTTGTTGCACCACGCCGGCTTCATTCGTCGTTTGGCGCACCGAGCCGAGGGCATCGCCGTGCTGATAGGAGCGTGCGCCGTTCTTCTCGAAGCCAATTAGGCCATTGCCATACAGATAGCGCGTCACACTGCCGGTGGCGTGTTCTTCCACCACCTGCGGCAGATAGCCGGAGACATCGACGACATAGCGCGTGGTCGCGCCATCCACGATCTGCGCCAGGCGCGTGCCCGCGCCGTTGTAGGCATACTGTGTCGTGTGCGTTCCGGAAACGACCGAGGTTAAGCGATTGGCACTGTTGTAGGTGAAAGTGCGCATGCCATCGGACAACTGATTGCCATTCGCGTCAAAGGTATAGGGCATCCCATTGACCGACGTGATGCGATTCGCTGCGTCATAGCTATAGATCTTGGCGCCCGCCGGACCGTTCTCGGTTAATCGGTTGCCCACCGCATCGTAGCTGTAGGTATAGGTGTAAACCTGACTGCCGGTGGCCCTGGCCTCCGTCAACCGATAGAGCGGATCGTAGGTATAGCGAATAACCGTGGTGGTTGTGCTGCTCGCTTGCGCCACCGACGAGACCGGCGCAGTGGGCGTGTTCAGACCGCTGGCCAGTGCGACGGGTGTGTCCCAGCCGCCATTCAACAGGACACCCATGCCGGTCAGAGAGAGGATCAACAGCAGGCTGACCAAGCCCCAGGCCCACCACGATCGTCGACGGCGCTTGCCCGCCATCACTAACACCGCCAATGGCGCCAGCAGCAATGAAGTCGGATCACCAGAGATGGGCAGCGTGGTTTTAACCGGCACACTGCGGCCCGGTGAGGATTGACCTTGCGTCGTACTCAGCGGAGCGGCCCCGTCCAAACGATAGGTGGGGCTGGCGGTGCCACTAGCGAGGATCACACTCGCGGAGTAGCAGCCGGGCACCATGCAGTGATTGCTCGCGCTGCTCCAGTATTGGTTGAGAGCACGATCGGCCCGGAAGCGGTAGTTGCCCAATGGCAACGTGAGCGTGACCTGGCCCACCGCATTCGTCGCACCATGATAGCCGGTGTACGTCGTCTCGTTGAAGGCATAGACCGCGATGTTGGCTTGACCAGTGCCCGCTTTGTCTTGAACGGTCACGACCACGGGCACCGCCACCGTGATCGACGCGGCCGTGCAGCCGGGGATCAGACAGTGGTTGCTCACATCACTCCAGAACTGCGTGCCATTCTTGTCAGTTCGGAAACGATACCCGGAGGGGGCCAGCGGCAACGTGAGCGTGACCTGGCCCATGGCATCCGTTGTGGCGTGGTAGCCAGTGTAAGTGGCTTCATCAAAGGCATACACTGTCAGCCCGGCTTGCATCATGCCATCGGTATCCTGGACACTGACGATGAGAGGCACTGACACCGTGGTCGTCACGACCGTGCAACCCGCGATGAGACAGTGATTCTCCGCACCGCTCCAGAACTGTGTGCCATTCTTATCCACTCGGAAGCGATAGAAACCAAAGGGCAACGTCAGGGTGACTTGACCAGAAGCATCCGTCGTGGCGTGGTAGCCCGTATAGGTCGTACCGTCAAAGGCATAGACGGGTAAGTTGACCTGAGGTGTACCGTCAGTATCCGTCACGTTCACCACGGTGGGAACCGAGACGGTGACCGTGACGGTCGTGCAGCCCGGAATCGCACAGTGATTGCTGACCTCGCTCCAGAATTGCGTGCCGTTCTTGTCTGCGCGGAAGCGATAGGAGCCTAGCGGCAGGGTTAGCGTCACCTGACCAGAGGCATCGGTCGTGCCGTGATAACCAGTGTAGGTGGTGTCGGTAAAACCATAGACGGGCAAGCCCGCTTGTGGTGCCCCATCTGAATCTTGTAAGGTCACCACCATCGGCACCGCCACGCTGATCGAGACGGCGACACAGCCCGGCACGGCGCAGTGATTATCGGCGCCGCTCCAGAACTGCGTGCTGTTCTTGTCCGTGCGGAAGCGATAATTGCCGGCAGGTAGAGTGAGGGTCACCTGGCCGGTGGCATCCGTGGTGCCGTTGTAACCAGTGTAGGTTGAATCATTGAAGGCGTAGATCGGCAAGCCCGCCTGAGGCAAGCCGTCGGTATCCTGCACAGTTACGACAGTAAGCAGCGAAGTGGTGACGGCCACTGTCGTGCAGCCGGGCACCGCGCAGTGATTGTCGGCGCCGCTCCAGAACTGCGTGCCATTCTTATCCACGCGGAAGCGGTAATCGCCGAAGGGCAAGGTCAACGTCACCTGACCAGCCGCGTTCGTCGTGGCGTTGTAGCCTGTATAGATATCATCATCAAAGGCATAGACTGGCAAGCCACTCTCCGGTGCGCCGATGCTATCCTGCACGGTGATGACCGTGAGCAGTGAGGTGGTGATCGAGGTTGCGCTACACCCAGGCAGCGGGCAGTGATTCGTGGCGCCGCTCCAGAACTGCGTGCCGTTCTTGTCCGCGCGGAAACGATAACTGCCGGCGGGCAAGGTCAGCGTCACCTGACCGGAGGCATGCGTTACGCCGCTGTAGCCCGTGTAGGTGATGCCGTTGAAGGCATACACCGATAATCCCACTTCGGGCGCACCATTCGGATCGAGGACGGTGACGAGCGTGGGGATCGAGGTGGTGATCGCCGCCGCCATGCAGCCTGGGATCGAGCAGTGGTTGTTGGTGCCACTCCAGAATTGCGTGCCGTTCTTATCCGCACGGAAGCGGTACTGGCCAAAGGGCAAGGTCAAGG
>JAUQXC010000123.1 GCA_030834825.1 Thermoflexales bacterium | reverse complement strand
GGCGAGGTTGCGCGTCCTCCGACTTCCACTCGCGCAATTCGGTATTGACAAAGAAGGGGCTGTTGGGAAAATTAATCTTGGGGTTGGGAGTTTTGTAATTGACGTTGGGGGGCAACACCCGATGCTTGAGCGCCAATGAGGTCGCGATGAGATTGGCTACACCTGCGGCAGCATCCGTATGCCCAATACAGCCTTTGATCGAGGTAATGGCGCAAAACTGTTTCTTGTCGGTATAGGCACGGAATACCCGTGTCAACGTCTCGACCTCAATCGGATCGCCCAGCTCGGTTCCGGTGCCATGGGTCTGGACGTAGGTAACAGTGCCCGGATCAACGTTGGCCGCTTGGTAGGCCATAGCAATCACATTCACTTGTCCTTCGACGCCGGGGGCCGTAAACCCGACTTTGGCCGAGCCATCGTTGTTGACCGCAGACCCTTTGATGACGGCATAGATGTGATCGCCATCCTGCAGAGCGTCCGATAAACGTTTTAGGAGGACCACGCCAACCCCTGAACCAAAAACAGTTCCCCGGGCTTGCGCATCGAACGGGCGGCAATGCCCATCGGGCGAAAAGATGCTCCCTTCCCGATAAAAGTACCCGGACTCTTGCGGAATTCCGATCGAGACGCCGCCCGCCAACGCCATGTCACACTGATAGCTGAGCAGGCTCTGGCATGCCAGATGCGCAGCGACCAGCGAGGTGGAACAAGCAGTGATCACACTGAGGCTGGGGCCTTTCAGGTTGAGCTTGTAGGCGACCCGCGTCGCGAGATACTCGCGTTCGTTGTTGATCCCGACAGAAAAGGCTAAAACGGGCTGAGTGTGACGGTAGGGATAAAGATTGTTCAGCATGTAGGAGGTAGTACTGCCCCCTGCGAACACACCGATCCATCCAGCATAGGTTTCGGGATCATACGCAGCGTCTTCCAGCGTTTCCCAACAGCTCTCCAGAAAGATGCGTTGCTGCGGATCCAAAATCTCGGCTTCACTGGGTGGGATATTGAAAAACGAGGCGGCAAACTGGTCGATGTCTTTCAAGAATGGGGTTGCTCTCACATAGTTGGGTTGGTTGACGTGATCAGGTTTGCAGCCCGCTTTCAAGAGTTCTTCGGCGCTGAAAAAGGTCGTGCATTCTGTGCCGTCACACAAGTTTTTCCAAAACTCCGCCAGGTTGTTCGCTTTGGCAAAGCGTCCGCTCATGCCAATGACGGCGATGCTTTCCACTTTATCGAATCCGTCGGGTACATTCGTTTCAGTCATGTTGACTCCATTGATTACCGGTTCCGGTAATGAGTTTGAAACCAAGTCATCATTTCACCAATAGCAACCCCGTGGCTTTGAAAGGTATAGTCTTGGCCTTTATCAGCCAAATACTGTTGAAACCAGGCCAACGCCTCGGGCATGCCGCCGTAGTGTTCAGGGAGTTCATGATCCTCCCCGGGGAAAGTGATCAGTTTGAAAGTCTTGCCAGCCTTTTGGAGCGCCTCAGCCAGTTCGCGACTCTGCTCTACCGACACAGCCGAATCGGCTTCTCCATGTTGGAGAAGCAACGGCGCGTTGATAAGCTCCGGCCAATAGGTTGCGGAGCGAGCTTGATACAAGGCCGGATCATCTTCAGGCTTTGCTCCCACCCTCCAGATAGCGTCAGGCTGGTCTCTACACAACATGAACAGATCAGCCACGCCGCCAACAGTGACGGCCGCTTTGATGTTATGCAGGCCGGCCAACGTTTCTTGTTTGAGCACCAGATAAGTCATCATTCCGCCCCGCGAGTGGCCCATCATACCGATCCGGTCAGGGTCAACGTAAGGGATCTGTTTGAGCAAAGGGATGAGGTTCAACACATCGTTGACGTCTGCGCCCCCACATTCGTCCCGGCCTTCACTGCCGATATTGCCTCGGTACTGGGAAGCGACCGCTACGTAGCCTGCTTCGACAAAGAGAGACACTTCCCAGCCTTCTAGTGCGCCATGTCCTTGATAACCACCTCGATTGTAAATAATCGCCGGATATACTCCAGTGGCCCGCGGTCGGCCCAAGAAACCGGTCACACGATATCCGTCACTCCAATACACGAGGGCGTAATACTCCGAATTTGCGGTGCGGGTGATCAGGGCCATGGACTCGATTGCACCGTTGACGCCAGAGGCCAGAGCAGGTGCAATACCCGGCGGCGGCATAGGGGTATCAGCGCTTTGACTCACCGCACTCGTGATCAAGATCTCAGGTTCGATAAGATCATTGGCGCTGGAGGTCCCAGTGGGCATGCTACTTGGAAACGGCATTGTAAGAGTAACCCTTGGCGCCTCCGGTGAGGCGACGTGGCATCCACTCAACCACAGCATTGCCAGAATCAGCAAAATCAGCCCACTCGTCTGCAAGAATTGTCGTTGCTTGCCAGGTCGACCGATCATCGAGTTCCTCGGCATTAATTTGCTCCATGACTTTCACGGTATGCGACGACGCGTCCGTTGTCGTTCCAAGGCTGCGCGATATTTGGTCCCGCGTTCTTCGATTTGCCCAAACGCAGGCTTGCCCGCTTGGGCTTGACTCAGGTATTGCGCCAGATCATGGATCGTGGGGTGTTCAAACAACTGAACGATAGTGACATCCTGGCCCAGGCGCGCTTGAAATTCGGCCCGCATTTGCACCAAAAGAAGTGAATGGCCTCCCAACTCAAAAAAGTTGTCGTGGATGCCTACTTGTTCGATACCTAAAAAGTCCTGCCATATCCCGGCAATTGTTTGCTCGATCTCGCTGGCAGGAGCTACATAAGCACTGCCCAATGCGGGCCGCGCATGGGTTACAGGGGGCAGGTGCACCCTTTCCAATTCTTGTAAAAGATCAGGCGCTGTCCGAGCCTTTCTCCGTTCCAGAAGCGCATGAAAATCCTGCGTTGAGACCAGTACCTGGCTTTGCCTATGAGAGAGAATGCGTTTCAAGGCATTCATCCCTTCCTGGGGCAATATGCCTTGCTGGATGCTCTCTTTGCGCAATTGCCGGAGTTCAAGCGGCACGGCTGTGTCTATGGCCATGCCCACCTCTTGCCACGTATCCCAGTTAACGGAAATAGTAAAGGGAGTTTGTTTAGAACTGGAACCGGTGTGTCGCGCAAACGCGTCAAGAAAAGCATTAGCTGCGCAATAGTCTACTTGCCCAAATTCACCTAGCAGCGATGCGAGGGACGAAAAGAGCACAAACAAATCCAGCTTTTTGTCCTTGAATACCGCATTCAATACCAGCGTTCCCTTCACTTTCGGTCCCAGAACCTTGGCGGCCATTTCCGGCGTTTTTAGTTGAATCATGCCGCCGCCTGCAATCCCGGCGGTATGAAACACGCCGTGAACCACGCCAAATTGCCTATCGGCCTGTTCTATTACTTTTTGCATTTGCTCCTGATCGGTCACATTGGCGCTGAGAAATAGAACCTCTGCCCCCATTTCCTTCAGGGTTATTAGTTTCTTGATTTTACGACTGGTGTCGTCTTGATCGTCGTGGGTTGCCAACCATTGTCCCCATGCCTCCTGGACGGGTAGCGTTGAACGTCCCGTCAACACCAGCCTGGCGCGTATGGTCCGAGCCAGATATTCTGCCAACGCAAAGCCAAGACCGCCCAAGCCGCCAGTGATGAGATAAACGCCTCCTTCCCGCAATGGCTTGGGCTGTTCCTCCTCAACACTTTCCCACCGCACTGGTTCAAAGGACCGCACCCACCGATGTTTACCACGGTAGGCCACAACCGTGTCGGGCGATTCTGTGGCTAGTTCTTGAGCCAGACGCTCGATCAACTCTTCATCTTGCCCAAGCTCGGAGCCAGATAACGCGACATCGATGTTCGCAGAGGTGATATGCGGGTATTCTTGAGGAATGACCTGACAGGGACCCAACAAGACGGCTTTTTCTGCGGACAGCGGCTCATCGCCGATCACTTGTTGCACAGTGTTTGACACAACCCCGAGATGGAGCGGATCGTTGGCATGTTGACTTGCGCCCAGCGCCTGAGCCAGGAAAAGCAGACTATAAAAGCCGACCTCCTCGGTTCTTTGATAACGCTCAATCTCTGACGACGTATGATCGGGCAAGGTCACGTTCCAGAGATGCGCGATGACGTGGGGATGCTGATCGCGCTCGTCGAGTTCGCTGATTAAGGCGTCGTAGTCAGCGCGTCGCCGGGGGTTGAGAAGATATGTCCCCTCACCGACCCGGCGAAATTCTTCTCCAGCGATCACCGTAATCACGTTCTGGCCGACTTGTTCCAGATGTTTGACTAACACAGAACCCAACCCGCACTCGTCAAGAAACACGAGCCAGTGCAACTTGCGCTTTGCCCAATCGTCCCCCTCCTCTCGTATAGACTGTTTCCAGAATGGGATGTAGAACCAGTCGGCTATGTCCGGCTTTTTGTCCAAAGGCTGTTGCTCCTTGCGCTTGTCCGTTCGGTTGGGCGGCTCGATCCAATAACGATCTCTTGCAAATGGGTAGGTGGGCAGCGGCACGCGCCGACGCCGTTCATTGCCGTAAACCGCTCGCCAATTGACATCCAGACCGCAGAGCCACAGTCGCCCAAGCGCAGTCAACCAGAATGAATAATCGGTGTGTTTGTCGCCTGGATGGCGCAAGGAGGCGAAAGCGGCTTGAGCCTGTTGCTGTTTAGCCAGGGTGCAAAGGGTGCGGCCAGGGCCAACTTCCAACAACACCGCGGGTTTTTCTGCCAGTAAGCTCCGCAGTCCATCGGCAAAACGCACCGTCTGTCGCAAGTGTTTTGCCCAGTAGCGGGGATCAGTTGCCTCAGCCGCCGTAACCAATCGGCCTGTCACATTCGATACAAAGGGAATGTTTGGCGCACCCGGGGCCGCGCGCTTGACGCACGCGGCAAATTCTTCCAGGATAGGTTCTACCATTGCCGAATGAAACGCATGCGACGTGTGTAAACGATGGGTGTCAACTCCTTGCGATTTGAGTTGGGCCTGCAAAGCATCAATCGCTGCATCAGGCCCCGATACCGTGCAGAGCCTGGGGCCATTGACGGCCGCCAGGGACAGCTGATCGTTCAAAAAAGGCGCCAACTCAGCTTCTGCGACTGGAACGCTGAGCATAGAGCCACCCGGCAATTGTTGGATCAGTCGTCCTCGTTGCGCCACCAGCTCCAGCGCGTTCTCCAGCGTAAACACGCCTGCCAGACACGCGGCAACATACTCACCGATGCTGTGGCCAATCATCATCTCTGGCTGTAAGCCCCACGCCCGCCATAATTCGGCCAAGGCATACTCGACGACAAACAAGGCTGGTTGGGTGATGGCTGTTTGGGAGAGTCGTTCAGTTGTGGATGGCTCTTCGTTCGGGTCGGGGTACAGCACATCCAGCAAGCTAAAACCCAAATGGGGCTGGAGCAGGACCGCGCAGCGATCTATTGTGTCGCGGAAAAACGGTTCAGCTTCATATAACCCGCGTCCCATGTTCACGTACTGGGCGCCTTGTCCTGGGAACATGAAGTACAAAGGCCGATGCCCGGGTTCCTCAAAAGCGGTAAACACTCTTTGGGGATCACCTGTTTCCAGGGCTATCGCCGCATCCTGAGCATCCTTGCATACCACGATGCGGCGATGAACCAAGGGGCGGCGGCCTAGCTGCAACGTATAGGCCACATCCGCCAAATCCGCCGCAGGATGTTGACGCAGGTGCGTTGCCAGATTGACGGTTGTTTTTTCCAGCGACTCTTCTGTCTTAGCCGATAAGACTATCAAATGTTCACCGCGACCTGGGTCTGTGGACCAAGCAGGCGGCGCTTCCTCCAAGATGACGTGTGCATTTGTCCCGCCAATGCCGAACGAGCTGACCCCAGCGCGGCGTGGTTGTCCCTCTGCCTTCCAATCCCGCAGCACGGTGTTGACGTAGAAGGGGCTATTGGCCAAATCAATCTTGGGATTGGGGCTCTCAAAGTGCAAACTGGGCGGCAGTTGCTTGTGTTGGAGGGCCAGGACCGTTTTGATCAGGCCGGCCACACCTGCCGCCGCGTCCAGATGTCCAATGTTGCTTTTGACCGAGCCGAGCGCGCAAAAACCCTTCGCTTCGGTAGAGGCGCGGAACGCCCGCGTCAAGGCCGACACCTCAATCGGGTCGCCTAGCAAGGTGCCTGTGCCGTGTGCTTCCACATAGGTAATGGTTTGGGGAGCAATTTCGGCAACCGCCAACGCCTCGGTAATCACTTCCACTTGCCCGTCCTCGCTGGGCGCAGTGTAGCCTATCTTTCTCGCGCCGTCGTTGTTGATAGCTGACCCTTTGATCACAGCGTAAATTGTGTCTCTATCTTCCAGCGCGTCGGCGAGCCGCTTGAGAACGACAATCCCCACACCGTTGCCGTTAACCGTGCCTTGCGCCCTGGCATCAAACGGCCGGCAGTGCCCATCCGGCGATGAAATTCCTCCTTGTTCGTACAAGTATCCCGTAATTTGCGGAATTGTCAGCGAGACTCCCCCGGCTAGAGCCATGTCACATTCCCGGTTGAGCAACCCCTGGCAAGCCAGATGGATGGCGACGAGGGAGGTCGAACAGGCCGTCTGCACTGTGAGGCTTGGGCCCCGCAGGTTCAATTTGTAAGAGACTTGCGTCGCCAAAGAATCGTTCTTGTTGCCGATCATGACCTGGAACAAGGTACTCTGCTTGAGGTCGCTCTGATTGGGATACAAATTGTTCAACAGGTACGTGCTTAAGCTTGCGCCCGCGTACACGCTAATGCGTCCAGCATACCGTTCGGCGTCATAGCCTGCGCTTTCGAGAACGCGCCAGGCATATTCTAAGAAGAGACGCTGTTGTGGATCCATCATGGCCGCTTCACGGGGATTTACGCCAAAGAAGCGTGTATCGAAGCAGTCAATATCGGACACTATTGCATTCGCTTTGACATAGTCGGGGTTGCTCAACAGTTTGGCGTCAACGCCTGCCCTAGTCAGCTCTTCATCACTGAAAAAGGTGATGCTTTCGACCCCGTCACATAGATTCTTCCAGAACTGGGCGAGGTCATCAGCGCCGGGAAAACGACCTACCATCCCAACAATCGCAATGTCATATATTGAGACAATATTCTCTACATCACTCATGGGTGCTCTCCAGCAGCATTATGAGACAAATCATCTTCCATAGATCTAAACGTTTCCTAGAACAGCAAAACAATCGCTACACGGGTAAGCAACTTGAGAATACGTTTCATCGGATTCCTCCTCTTGTCGGTATTACTCATTTATCTGGCGTTGCCAGGCGGCCACGCGCCCGTTGGCCCAGTGAAGCTCGTCGGGCAGCGGCACGTTCCTGCGTCACTTGGATAACATCAGCCTGCTGGTGCGTTTGACTAAAGTATTCTGCCAGAGCCGCCACAGTTGTATATTTGAACAAGTCAACGATGGGGCATTCTCTCCCCAGCACCGCCGTCAAGCGGCTATGCATCTGCACCACCAACAGCGAATGTCCGCCTAGATCGAAAAAGTTATCATACACTCCCACCCGTTCCACGTTCAGGACTTCTTTCCATATCGCTGCAATAGTGCGTTCCGCTTCGCTGCGCGGAGAGACAAAAGCTATATCCAATTGAGGCCGCGTTTTTTCTGGCGCAGGTAGGGCGCGGCGGTCCACCTTGCCGTTGGGCGTCAACGGCAACGCCTCCAGCATCACAAAGGCCGAGGGAATCATGTACTCGGGCAACGTTTCTTTCAGGAAACGACGCAGTTCGCTTTCGGCGGGCTTGACCTCCTCACTGGGTACGAGATAGGCCACGAGGCGCTTGTCCAAGAAAGAGTCGGAGGAAGCCGAGGATGCGCCCTCTGCCTCCCGCTCCATAGCATAGGGGACGACGACCGCTTCCCGTACCGCGGGGTGCTGACTCAGCACCGTCTCAATTTCGCCCAATTCGATGCGAAAGCCCCGAATCTTGACTTGATGATCAATACGACCGAGGAATTCGATGCTGCCATCGGACAGATAGCGCGCCAGGTCGCCGGTTCGGTACAGGCGCGTTCCCGGCTGAGGACTGAAAGGATGGGGGATGAACTTGGCGGCCGTGAGGTCAGGCCGGTTGTGGTACCCACGGGCCAGGCCTACCCCCCCGATATACAATTCACCGGGCACGCCGATGGGGACCGGTTGTAAACGGGCGTCCAGAAGATAAATCTGCGTGTTGGCGATAGGGAAACCAATCGGGACGATCGGGCGTGCCCTTCCACCTTGGCAAGGCCAAAAAGTGACATCCACGGCTGCTTCAGTAGGGCCGTAGAGGTTGTGTAAGTCGGTCTTCAACCGGGCGAAAAATCGCTCCTGCAGATCAAAGGGCAGAGCCTCTCCACTACAAATGACCCGCTTCAGACCGTGACATGTCTCAAGCTTCCGCTCCTCCACAAAAACCTGGAGCATGGATGGCACGAAATGCATCGTGGTGATATTTTGCTCCACCACGGTCTGGATCAAGTAAGAACTATCTTTGTGGCCTTCCGGCCGAGCCACCACCAGACAGGCACCCGTTAGCAACGGCCAAAAGAATTCCCACACAGAAACGTCAAAGCTAAAGGGAGTCTTTTGCATGACACGGTCGGCTTCTGTCAGTTGGTAGGCCTCTTGCATCCAAAGCAAACGATTGCGAATGGCCCCATGGGTGTTCATAGCGCCTTTGGGCTTGCCGGTTGAGCCTGAAGTGTAGATCACATAAGCCAAGTTATCATCTGCAATCTGACTGTTGGGTGGCGGCGCATCCTGCCGGGCAATCTTTTCCCATTCTGTGTCGAGGCAAACAAGCTGCGCTCGGTGTTCGGGCAAGGTTGGAACCAGCTTTGCCTGGACAAGCAATACTGGCGTCTGGGCGTCAGACATCATATAGGCCAGACGTTCGGGAGGATACGTCGGATCCAAAGGTACGTAGGCTCCCCCGGCCTTGAGGATGCCCAGCAGCCCCACCACCATTTCCAGCGAGCGCTCCATACAGATGCCGACAAGTGCATCCGGTTCCACACCGAGGGATTGCAGGTAACGCGCCAATTGGTTCGCGCGGTCATTCAGCTCACGATAGGTGATTTGCCCATCTTGAAAGACAAGCGCAATCGTGTCAGGTCTTTGCTCTACTTGTTCCTCGATCAACTCGTGGATGCACTTTTCTTTGGGGTACTCGGTCCGAGTGTCATTCCACTCGATGAGCAGTTGGCGTCGCTCGTTGTCTGCCAAGAATTGCAGATCGGAAATGCGCTGTTCAGGGTCGGCGACGATGCCCCCTAGCAAAACCTGGAAATGTCTCGCCAGCCGCTCCATCGTGCTCGCGTCGAATAAATCGGCGTCGTACTCGATTCTCCCGCTCAACCCCTGATTTGACTCTGTCATGGACAGAGTCAAATCAAATTGAGCCGCTCCACTCTCTATTTCCAATCGGCTGAGCGTCAAGCCCGGCAGCTCCAAAGTCTCCATCGGCGCATTCTGTAACACGAACATCACTTGAAACAAGGGCGTCCGGCTCAGGTCGCGCTCCGGGCGCAGTTCCCCGACCAGCATCTCGAACGGCAAATCCTGGTTGGCATAAGCGCCCAACGCCGCCTCGCGCACCCTCGTCACCAGTTCTCGAAAAGCGGGATTGCCCGACAAATCGGTCCGCATCGCCAAGGTGTTCACAAAGAACCCTACCAGCCCCTCAATTTCTCCCCAATGGCGATTGGCAATGGGCGTCCCCACGACAATATCTGCTTGCCGCGTGTACCGTTGCAGGAGGACCTTGAACGCCGCCAGGAGGGTCATGAACAAAGTGAATCTTTCCCGCCGACTCAACGCCTTGAGCGCTTCCGTCAGAGGTTCACCCAGTTCAAATGACATCGCTGCTCCGCGTGAACTCTTGATGGCGGGCCGGGGCCGATCAGTCGGCAGGTCCAGCGAGGCTGGTGCGCCGGCGAGTTGTCGCTTCCAGTATGTAAGCTGGGTCTCCAAAACCTCGCCTTGACTCAGATCTCCTTTAGGGGACAACCAGTGTCGCTGCCAGGCCGCAAAGTCGGCATACTGGATGGGCAGTTCGGCTAGAGAGGAGGGCGTATGGGTCGAAAACGCGCGGTACAGAGCCGCCATCTCTCGAATGAATACCCCAATGGACCAGCCATCGGAAATGATATGGTGCATCGTCAGCAGCAGTACCTGATCTTGCTCGCCCAGCCGCAGCAGGCAGGCTCGCATCAGGGGCCCGTGCGCCAGGTCAAAGGGCCGTTGAGCCTCCTCTGTCGCAAGCCGTTGAACCTGTCTGTCCTGTTCCCGCTCCGAAATCTCGCGCAGGTCTACCATCGGCAGGGCTGTCCTCAAGGCTGGCGCGATCACTGGAACCGCCTGCCCATCCACCTTGGCAAACGTCGTCCGCAGGGTTTCATGGCGCTGTACGACTTGGTCCAGACTCTGCTGCAGCGCCGTTACATCGAGTTTCCCCTGCGCCCGGATTGCCGCCGGGATGTTGTAGGCCGCGCTGCCTGGCTCTAATTGATCCAGGAACCACAGCCGCTGCTGCGCAAAGGACGTTTCCAGCTTGCCCTCTCGCGCCACCGGGACGAGCGGCGGCGCTAGCCGGCCCGACTCCGATCGACGGATCGCCTCGATGCGTTGGGCCAGGCCTGCAATCGTCGGCGACTCGAACAATTCTCGCAGGGGCAACTCGACCTGAAAGACGTTCCTAACTCGCGAGATGACTTGGGTAACTAACAGGGAATGCCCCCCCAATTCAAAAAAATTGTCCTGCACCCCTACCGCGGATTGGCCGCCCACACGTCCAACTCCAAGAATATCCGCCCAGATGCCGGCCAACATCTCCTCGACCGGAGTGCGAGGCGCCACTAGCGCCTTTTCCAATTGAGGCCGCGTTTTTTCTGGCGCAGGCAGGGCGCGGCGGTCCACCTTGCCGTTGGGCGTCAACGGCAACGCCTCCAGCATCACAAAGGCCGAGGGAATCATGTACTCGGGCAATGTTTCTTTCAGGAAACGACGCAGTTCGCTTTCGGCGGGCTTGACCTCCTCACTGGGTACGAGATAGGCCACGAGGCGCTTGTCCAAGAAAGAGTCGGAGGAAGCCGAGGATGCGCCCTCT
>JAUQXC010000122.1 GCA_030834825.1 Thermoflexales bacterium | reverse complement strand
GCCACCGGACAGGATTACGGGCACGCGTTGGTGCGTTATTTCTATGAACAAGCCGCTGAACCCAAAGAATGGTGGGAAGTTCCGGAAACGGATCATGGGAATAGCCTGCGGGCGCGACCACAAGAGTATGAACACATCGTGATCGACTTCTGGGATCGCAAGTTGGTAAAATGAAGTCGTGATATAATCACGCCAGAAAAGATTCATGGCGCGTGGCGCGCCATGTGCCATGATGAGCATAAGAATGTCATTGCGAGTGCAGCCGGGCAGCGCTCCTTGCAATGACATTTTCGTTATCCCACCCCACCCAGACGGCTCGAACGAAGGAGGCAGCATGCAGACCCAAGACTACATCGATCTCGAAAATCAATACAATGCCCACAACTATCATCCGCTCGACGTGGTGATCGAGAAAGCGGAGGGCGTGTGGGTCACCGATGTGGACGGCAAGAAATATCTGGACTTCCTATCAGCCTATTCGGCGGTGAACCAGGGCCACAACCATCCGCGCATCGTGCAGGCGATGAAGGATCAACTCGATCGGGTGGCGTTAACTTCGCGTGCGTTCCGCAACGATCAACTGCCACTGCTGGCCAGGGAATTATGCGAACTGACCGGCTATGAGATGATGCTGCCCATGAATTCCGGCGCGGAAGCCGTGGAGACGGCCATCAAGGCGGCGCGCAAGTGGGGCTACACGATCAAGGGTGTGCCGGCCGATCAGGCGGAGATCATCGCGTGCGGTGATAATTTCCATGGACGCACGGTGACCATCGTCGGGATGAGCACCGAGCCACAGTATCGTGATGGCTTTGGGCCGTTTACGCCGGGCTTCAAGACCATTCCCTATGGTGAGGTCAAAGCCTTGGAGGCGGCCATTACGCCGAATACGGTGGGTTTCATCGTTGAACCGATTCAGGGCGAGGCCGGGGTGCACATCCCGCCAAGCGGTTATCTGCGCGAGGTGTACGACTTGTGCCGCCGGAACAATGTGCTCTTCATCGCCGATGAAATTCAATCGGGGTTGGGACGCGCCGGCAAATTGTTCGCGCATCAGTGGGAGAACTTCCAGGCGGATGTGGCCATCATCGGAAAGGCGTTATCGGGCGGACTGTATCCAGTGAGTGCGGTCTTGTCGAGCCGGGAAGTGTTAGGCGTGTTCAAGCCCGGCGATCACGGCTCGACGTTCGGCGGCAATCCACTGGCCTGCGCGGTGGCGCGGGAAGCCCTGCGTGTGTTGGTGGACGAAAACCTGATCGAGCGCTCGCACGAGTTGGGCGAATACTTCAAGGGACGCCTGCAACGCATCGAGAGTCCGTACGTCAAAGAAGTGCGTGGGCGCGGCCTGTTCATCGGCGTCGAGCTGTACCCGGAGGCCGGTGGGGCGCGGCGCTTCTGCGTGGCGTTGAAAGAGCATGGTCTGCTGTGCAAGGAGACGCACGAGAACACCATTCGCTTCGCGCCGCCGCTGGTGGTGAAGAAGGAAGAACTCGATTGGGCTTGTGGACATATCGAAGCGGTGCTGATGAACGGGAACAAGTGAGCGTGCAACGTAAACCGGCACTCTCCGTTCACCCGCCGCTTCCGCGCAGACGGTGAGCGTTCTGGCAAGGGGACTTGCGCTTCATTGTCTGACTTAACGGATAATGCTATACTTGCACTTGAGCGCGGGGGCGACTATCTACTGGAGGAAATATGGCTACTCGGATGGCACGTTATGATGTGCGCAATGATGGTGTCGGACCCTATGCAGTCTTTTATTGTGATCGCTGCTCGCGCGAATATCGCAGTCAACCCAACGTCACGGAAACCATCGTCACAGACGTGGGCCGCAATGTGTTAGGCGGTTTTCTGCGCAAGGTTCCGCTGGTGGGCGGCGCAGTCGCCAGCAGTGTCAACAACAACAACCCACGCTACCAGCACTCGTTGAATCCACAACAAGTGGAAGCGGCCTGGCAACAAGTGGCCGACGTTTTTCACGAATGCCCCACGTGTCATCAGCTGGTGTGCAACTCGGATTGGGATGCGCAGGCCGGCTTCTGCGCCGACGATAGCCCACGCAAGGGCGAAATTGCCGAGGCACAGGCGGAGCAGGCCGCCGGCGTCGTCAAAGGTCTGGCGAGCGCGTTTGGTTTTGGCGCAGTGCTGCAGGGTGCGGGCCAGGCCATGAAGCAAGCCACCTCGGCGATGGCGCGGTGTCCTCAGGATGGCACGTTAGCTGCGCCGGGTACCAAGTTCTGCCCCGAATGCGGCGCGCAGATGATTCAGCCCACGGTGGATGCCTGCCCCAAATGCGGTACGGCCACGGGTGGTGCGAAGTTCTGCCCCAACTGCGGCGCCAAGGTCGAAAGTGCTCCGGCTGCCACCAAGTGCTCCAAGTGTGGGGCTGATGCGAAGGGGGCTAAGTTCTGTCCGGAGTGCGGAACGAAGATTTAGTAAGCAGTCGTCAGTGGTCAGTTCTCAGTAGAAAGTCCCGTCAGTGTGGCGGGACTTTTTCATTCCCTGTGGATTATGCTATTATCCACGCTGTCATGTCCATTAGGCAAAATCCTCGCATGCTGATTTGGCTCTTTACCTTGGGCGGTATGCTTTTGTGCTCAGTGCTTGGTGCGACGAGCGGTGCTGTCTTGCACTTGGTGCTTCGTGCGCGATATGCTGCACAAAACAGTTGGCGTCCCTTTCCGCAACTTATTTTGGATGATTCTGCAGATCGATTGGTTGTCATCCTGCTAAATGATGATTATACCGGTACGATCTATGTACAGACGGCAGCACAAGTCATATACGGCTGTCCGAATGGGCACTTGTCTGAACAGGTGAGGGTCAAATGTACATCATTGCCGTCGGGGGTTATGCCCACACCCGTATTTGATGATTCTTGCGAACTGTGGCGTATTCATCCACCACCCACTCCACCGGGCGCAGTTATCAGTCAAGTTCAAATCTGCCTGCCGGGGGCAGATGGGTGGTATCAAGAGACCGACGTTCTCCTTGAGGATGGCAGTCTGTGGAAATGGGCTGTGTCAGGGGGCGAGAATCGCGAGATCATCTGTCTGGCCGCCTTAGGCTGGCTACTGGGGACGGTATTGGGTTTAGGTATGGGTATCCGAGTTTATCTCCGTAGAAGAAAGAAGAACTTTTTGAAAGGATAGATCATGACCGCGCCTGCGCTTGGAGTGATCTTCCATCCGAAGTTTCCGCCCGAGACGTTGGCCGCTTACGCCCGTCGGGCCGAATCGGCAGGTTTTGACGAGTTGTGGTTATGGGATGACTGTTTTCTGCCGGGGGCCTTTACCTCGGTGGCGATTGCTTTATCGGCGACACAGCAGCTTAAAGTCGGGATCGGTCTCCTGCCTGCGATGGCCTATAATCCCTTGTTCGCGGCGATGGAGATCACGACACTGGCGCGCGCCTTCCCCGATCGGTTTTTGCCGGGCTTTGGGCATGGCGTCGGAACCTGGATGATGCAAATCGGCGCGGCACCGAAGTCGTCTATGAAAGCATTGGAAGAAACCGTGACGGCGGTGCGCCAGCTGTTGAGCGGCGAATTGGTCACAATGCACGGCACGCAGGTGAAGTTGGATCGAGTTCAGATGCAGCTGATCCCGACGCGGGTTCCCCCGCTCTACGTCGGCGCGATGCGGGACAAATCATTACGCTTGGCAGGGCGGGTGGGCGATGGCACGATCTTGACTGGGATGTCTTCGCCCGCTTACGTGCGTTGGGCACGGGAACACATCCATGTTGGAATGACTGAAGTCGGGCGCGCCCAGCATCGGGTGGCGGTCTATCTTGACGTGAAAGTGAATCGCGATGGAGAAGTAGCGCGCGCCGCGATGCGCCAAGCGTTGGCAGAGCGGCTGCCGTGGGCGGATGTGCAGCTCAACGCGTTGGGCATCGCTGCTGAAGTTGACGCGTTCATTCAAGCGCAGGGCGTTGATGGTGTTACGCAGCACCTGCCCGCTGCCTGGCTCGATGTTTTCTCCGCTGCGGGAACGCCGGAGCAGGTGACCGCTGCCCTACAACGCTTGCGTGAGGCTGGCGCGGACTCGATTGTGTTCCAACCGCTGAACGGCGATCCGGACTGTCTGGATGAATACGCTCGCGATCTGATGCCGCGGTTGAAGCGACTATAGCGGCTGTAACGATCTACTCCGTTCTCGTCGGTTGTGCTGGATTCATCGTGCGTGCCGTTATCGCCGAGAGGATCGCGGTGCGCCGTCATCGCGAGCGTGCCGAGCGGAAGCCCGTTGCTGTTGGATGGGCTGAAGTCGAAGGATGTGAAGCAATCTTGCCAAGCGCGGATTAGGCGAGAAGGTAGCAGTCTATCGTCCAGGCTGTCAGACAAAACCTGATAGATGTGTTGGCACGCTGTCACTGACAAGAGTGCCTGACTGCCTGGTGAATATCCTGAAGGAGATCTATATAAGCATGCGAAAGCGTGTATTGGATATCAGCTGCTATTTGGGCTTAGCGCGCGTGTTCTGGTTATTAGATTCTGATCGGTGGGAGAAAACTTCGAGAGGGTATCATTGCCGCCAGGCGCTTGCCCTATCTTTTCTCTTGTTCTTGAGCCTTTTCATCTTCACGATTTGTTTCAGCTTGCACCAGATGATTCTGTATTTGTCTCGTGACTTGTTCCAGTCTCTCCCGCTGGAGATTTCCTTCTATGTGTTGGGCGCTCTCTTGGCCGCGTGGCTGGTCTTGTGGGCGGCTGGTGCGGCGTCTGCGGCACTGGGTATAGCCCCTCAGATTCCTTTACTCTCACGAACCGCTGCCAGCAAGAGGTTGATGCTGTTTTCGGTAGGTTGGACATTGTTGCTTCAGGCTTGTCTTGGTATCATCGCTGCCGGGGCGATTCACTCAACACAGCTCGCTCGCGCTGAGGCAGCACCAGCGGATGTATACATGCTCTATGATGATATGGGTTATATCCCGCAGTGGGTCTTTACACTTGGCTTCTATCGTGTCTCTCTGGCCGCGACCGATCGGTGGGGGGACGGAGCGGAGGTCAAAACATTTGACCGCCTGTCGTCAGCGACGGAGCATCTTCTTTGGCTGTTGGGCGATGGGCCAAAAACAATTTTTACATTAAAGTGAGAATCACGGGTCAAACAAGCTGCAACCAAGTGATGCCCGCCCTGCTTATTAGAAAGGACTCACGCTCTATGTTTCTTCCTCCTGTTATGCAACACGCACATTGTATTGCGCCCACCGGCGCGACACGCACCCGCTACGCCGAAACGCCGCTGTACGCTGAGGGGCTGTATGACCTTGGGCAGCAGGTGTACGCCTGGCTGGTTCCCAATGGTTCGTGGGGCGAAGCTAACGCCGGGTTGATTCTGGGCGATGGCGAGTCTCTGCTGGTGGATACGCTGTGGGATGTACCAACCACCCGTGCCATGCTCAAAGCTCTGGAAGCCGTGCCCGGCTCACTGCCGCCCAAATACGTCGTCAACACGCATGCCGATGGCGACCACTTTTGGGGGAATGAGCTGGTGAGCACCGCTGAACTCATCACCTCGCAGGCCGCGCGAGAAGAGATGCTCACTACCCGTCCGGCTTCGTTGTTGCTGTTGGGTAAGGTGGGCCGCGTGCTTAGCACGCTCCGGCTTTGGCAGGCCGATAAAGTGGGACATTGGTTTCAAACCATGCTAAGGCCCTACGACTTCAAATCGGTTACCCATACCCCGGCGCGGCGCACGTTTACCGGCACGCTCACCCTGGCCGTCGGCGGCCGCCGGGTCGAGTTAGTGCAAGTTGGCCCGGCGCACACCCACGGCGATTTGCTCGTTTACGTGCCAGATGCCAAAATCGTCTATGCGGGCGACATTGTCTTCTACGGCTCCACGCCCGTCATGTGGGCCGGGCCTATCGAGAACTATCTGGCCGCACTGGAGCGGATCATCCAGCTGGACGTGGATCTGATCGTGCCCGGCCATGGCCCCCTGACCGATAAGGATGGTGTACGCGCAGTACAGGCCTATTGGGAATTTATGCGGGCACAGTTGCGCCAGAGTTTTGACGCGGGGTTATCCGCCTCTGCCGCGGCCCGGGCGGCGGTGCTCAACGCAGAATTTGCGCGCCAGCCTTTTGCCCAGTGGAACTCCCCCGAGCGCATTATGGTCAGCGCCCACACGCAGTATCGTCACTGGCGCGACCAACATCAACCCCCGACGACGTTACAGTTGTTGAATATCATGCGCCAGCAGGCATTGTTGGCATACGCTTTACCCAATGCCCAACCGGCGATCATGCGCCAGCGCTAAACATAGCTATGACCAAACTTGCAATACTTTCTGATATCCATGCTAATTTGCCTGCGCTGGAGGCCGTTACTGAGGATCTGGAGCCGTTCGACGTTGACCAAGTAATCGTGACCGGAGATACCATCAACTTTGGACCATTCACACAGCAAGTCGTAGAGCGCGTTGTCGAAAATGAGTGGGCGGTCATTCGCGGCAACGGCGAGTTGTTTTTGCTCGATCATGGCACGCCGCGCGCTCCGCAGGAGTGGAACGATCCGGTTGAGTTTCCCATCCCACCTTGGTTAAATCGGCAGTTAGATCATCAACGGAAAGCCCTCATCGCGACCTGGCCTGATACGCTCACCCTGCGCTTTTCCGATGCGCCGCCCGTCTATGTCGTACATGGTACGCCGCAAAGTGCATGGGATTCCCTTTATCCTACCCTGACAGATAAAGAGATTGCAGATTTGCTGGCAGG
>JAUQXC010000121.1 GCA_030834825.1 Thermoflexales bacterium | reverse complement strand
AATGAACAACCTACTCAAAGTCGTGCTCGTAGCGTACGGCCTAAATTCCTCGGCGTTTCAAACCACGGAGATCACAGAGGACACGGAGAAAAACTCCGTGTGCTCCGTGCCCTCCGTGGTGAAAGGATTGACGCCCGCGTGCACTAGGATCACGGTACTAGCGCGGCTGCTTTACGGGGCGAAGCGGTGGGAGTCTAAAGCCAGAGGTTTGGCGACGATGATCAAGCGATGGGTATTGGTGGAGTAAGGCCAGCAAGTAACCAGGGTTAAGCGCTCATCCCATGTCGCTTCAATCCACGCGGCATTTCGGCGGCGGACTTCCAGGGGTTGATCCTTGTCCAGCAGGATATGCCTGGCGACAACTTCGTATGAAAAGCGCTGCTGTTCGGCATAAACGACCACCACATCGCCGGGCTTCAGATTGACGAGATCGCGAAACACTTCACCGGCCGTATTGTGATGTCCGTCGAGCACCGTATTGCCTGGCTGGCCCAAAGGCCTGGATGTTTTCAGCCATCCGGCCGCAAAATGATCGGGAATGTCCCACGTGCTGACGCCTTTGACCTGGCTCCAGCCCATCGTCTCAATCGGTGCATCGAGATCGATCGCGGGGATGACAATGCGGGTGGGAACCTGCGCGCTGGTTTCTTTAACGACGGCGTCGTCAACGACGGCGTCATCCTGCTCGTTCGTAGGCGCGGCCTGACCCGGCATCAGCAACGGTGTCTCTGGCAACACAACAGGCGGAGGCTCGGCAGAAGGTTGAATTTGATTGTGGGAGGGCAAAGGCGTTACTGTGGGCCGTAGCACCGGTTGCTCCTCGCCAAAAGTCGGCGGCGGGGGAAGCGTCGCATCGCGAATCGCCGGATAGGCCATGAAGCCGCCCGCCAGGACAAAGAACAGGCCGGCCAGGGTCATCAAATTTGCCAGGCAACCCAGACCTGAATGAGCTGAAGTGCGTTTCGTCATGAGAAAATTATACCCAATCAATTTCGGATCGTGTCAGGGTCTCCTTAACCGTTTCTGAGAAAACAGGCCGGTTTCCAAAAACCGATCAGGTCTTTATAATACGGCTATGCACCGCTTGCCACGTTCTCCACTTTTTATCATCGTTGAATATAGCCTGGCCTTGTTGTTGGTCGGCCTCACCACGGGCGTGCTGCATTTATTTGGCAGTGTGCTGGATACGCAGATTGCCACGGTGGGTTATCTGCTCCCCGTGGTCGTCAGTACACTGGCTTGGGGGTTAGGTCCGGGCATTGTCGCTGCCCTAGCCGCATTCTTTACCTTCAACTACTTTTTCATCGAGCCGCGCTACACACTCATCGTTGCCCGGTCGCAAGACTTGCTGGTGCTGGTGGCCTTTCTGGCCGTAGCGGCAGTCTTGAATCAGCTGTTGGGTCGCACCCGTTCAGCTTTAAGCAACGCACAACAACGTGAGCATGAGGCGCTGCGCCTGTACGAATTTAGTACGGCGTTGGCCGGGCAGCATACCGATCGTTCCATCGCACACACTGTGGCGCAATATACGCTGGAAACGTTTCAAGCCGCTGGAGTCGAAGTGGTGGTGGAGGCGTCCGGCGATCAACCTTCGTCCCGCGTTAGGTTGCCGCCCGATCGCTTCACTCTATCCGATCGGCCTCCCACGGCGATTACACCTCTGCTGACCGCGCGCGGCTTGCTAGGCGAGATTCACGTGTGGCTCGAGCGGGTAATGATCATGCCCGCCGAAGATCGCCTGCTCAAGACGTTTGCCACCCAAGGCGCGCTGGCGCTGGAGCGAGCGCAACTGGCGCGATTGGAAACGCGCGCGCAAGTGGCCGAGGAAAGCGATCGTCTGAAGACGGCGCTGTTGTCATCGGTGTCGCACGAGCTGCGCACTCCACTGGCGGCCATTAAAGCCGCCGTCACCAGCTTGCGCGGCGGCACCATCGATTGGCATTCAGCCGCGCACGACGAACTGCTGGCGACGATCGAAGAAGAGACCGATCAGCTCAACGCGCTTGTCGGCAACTTGCTGGATATGTCGCGCATCGAAGCCGGGGTGTTGAAACCGCAGCGCGCCTGGAACGATTTGGAAGAGATCGTCGGCGCGGCGCTGGCGCGCTTGAGGCAAACGGCGCGGCATCATCGGCTGGAGATCGCCGTGCCCGACGACGTGCCGCTGGTCCCCGTCGATTTTGTGCAGATTCAGCAAGTGTTCATCAACTTGATCAGCAACGGCCTGAAATATTCCCCGGAGGAAACGACCATCCGGGTGGAAGCGAAACGGCGTGATCGCGAGACGGTGGTCGCGCGGGTGATCAACCACGGGCCGTCCGTGCCGGAAGAACATCTCGATCGGATCTTCGACAAGTTCTATCGCGTCACGGCGGCCGATCGGGTGACGGGCACCGGCCTGGGGTTGTCGATCTGCAAGGGCATCGTCGAGGCGCACGGCGGGCGCATCTGGGCTGAGAACCTGCCGGACGGTCTGGCGTTCAACTTCACGCTGCCGCTGCACGCCAAAGATATGCTGCCGTTGAAAACGGTTGAAAGAGAACTATGAGCCAACTCACCCGCGTGCTTGTCATCGACGATGAGCCGCAGATTCTACGCGCGCTGAAGACCATTTTGACCGAACGGCACTTTCAAGTTGCCACGGCCAGCCGGGGCGAGGAGGGTCTGGCGTTGGCCGCGGCCAATCTGCCGGACGTGATTATCCTCGATCTGAGTCTGCCGGACATGGATGGCTTTGAAGTGTGCGCACAGCTGCGTGAATGGACCAGCGTACCCATTATCGTCTTATCCGTGCGCGACTACGAGCGCGATAAGGTCATGGCGTTGGACAAGGGCGCGGACGATTACCTGACCAAGCCGTTTGGCATTGAGGAATTGCTAGCGCGCATTCGCGTGGCGTTGCGGCACGCGGCGCAGGTGCAAACGCAATCGCCGACCACCCTCATTCACGCCGGGCCGCTGGAGATCAACCTGGCTGATCGCACGGTGAAACGCAGTGGCGAAGAAATCAAACTGACAGCCACTGAGTTCAAGCTGCTGGCCTATCTGGCCGCGCATG
>JAUQXC010000120.1 GCA_030834825.1 Thermoflexales bacterium | reverse complement strand
GTCTTTTTCCTTCTGACGGACGCCGAAGAGAATGAAATGTTAGGGGCGCAAGCTTTTATCGATCAGCATCCGTGGGCCAAGGATGTCGGCATCATGCTTTATTTTGTGGCGCGTGGAACGAGTGGCCCATCGATCATGTTTGAGACCAGTTCGCAAAACGGCTGGCTGATTCAAGAGTTCGCTAAAGTCGCACCCCATCCTATCGCAAATTCGCTGTCCTATTCTGTTTATCGGATGCTGCCCAACGCAACCGAGTTTACTATGTACAAGAACGCGGGCATCGCGGGACTCAACTTTGCCTACATCGACAATCCCGGTTACTACCATACAAAACTGGATAACGTGGAGAACATGGATCTAGGCAGCTTGCAACATCATGGCGCTTATGCCCTGGCTTTGACACAACACTTCGGAAACCTGGATCTACGAAGCACCCAAAACCCTGACGATGTCTACTTTGACATTTGGGGGTTGACGATGGTCTATTATCCTGTGTCCTGGACCACGGCATTGCTCGTTCTCGTCGCACTGGTCTATGTGGGTGTGATGGGTTGGGGGCTGAAAAGCAAGCGCCTGTCTGTGCGCGGGATCGGTGCGGGAATTCTGGCACTCTTCCTCAGCGTCATCGCTACTCTGATAGTGGTCGCCCTCATTGCCCAGCTCGCGCTCGCCCTCCACAGTGAATATCGGCTCGTGTTCCTGGGCCATTTATACAATGCGCCTTATTATCTCGTCGCCTTCGCAGCACTTGCGCTAGCCATTACCTCGACGCTCTACATTATCTTCTGCAAGCGTGTACGGGTTCAAGACTTGATTGCGGGGGCCTTATCCGTATGGTTTGGGTTGGCGCTAGTATCAGGCTTTTATCTGCCCGGTGGCAGTTACCTATTCATCTTCCCGTTACTATTTAGTCTCCTCGCCTTAGGCACTGCTTTTTTCTGGAAAAAAGCGGAGCCACTTTCCTGGCATAGCTTGGCGATGTTTTCGCTAGGCGCCGCCCCCGCGCTGATCTTGATTGTACCCGTCATCTATCTTTTGTATGTCGCACTTGCACCCTTGAGTACCGGCGGATTAGCCACAGCAGGAATTGTGGTGTTAGTGCTTGGGCTGCTCATCCCTCACCTGACCCTTATAACCAAGGCGAAGGCTTGGCTCCTGCCCGGCACTGCAGGAGTTGTCGCCATCGGGTTTCTAGCCATGGGCAGCCTGACGGCCGGATTCACTCCAGAACGACCCAAGCCCAACAGTATCTTTTACGGACTAAACGCCACAACCGAGAAAGCCGTCTGGCTGAGTACCGATCGTCAATTGGATACCTGGACTTCCCAGTTCTTTACACAGGGGGCAGAACTAGCCGTTCCGAATGAATATTTTCTCTTTCGTACGGCGAAAGATCATTTGATTGGTCCGGCACCTGTCGCACCGGTTCCCGCGCCTCAGATACAGGTACTAGACGACACCGTCAACAACGGCACACGCCAGTTGCGGTTGGCCTATTCTTCGCCAACACCGCAAAAGATCGTTAACCTCAATATTGCCGTCGAACCTAATACGGTTCTGACAGCCAATCTCAAGGGGGCGCTAGGAGATCTTAAAATCCGTCCTAGCGACCGGTGGTTGTCGTTCGCTTATTTTGGTTATTACCCCGCCGACCAAAAAACCCTTGAACTCTCTTTAGCGATCACCCCAGCTCAATCGATTAAGGTGATCGCCATTCATGCCACCGACGGACTACCGCCAATTCCAGGTATCACTTACCAGCCACGCCTAGACTACATGATACCCACGCCGCATACCGACGAAGTGCAGGACACTACTAATATACGCAAGGATTTTGAGTTTCCACTGCCATGAACGGAATTGACACTTCTCCCTTGCCTGAGCATCTGCTGGCTTTGCCCAATACCCGTTGGGCGGTGTGGCGCTGGGCAGGACTGCGTGGCGCCGGCTTTCCCGCCCAGCAGGTTCTCGAACTGGCCACCCCTGAGGCCGCGGCAACAGCCGATCAACTCCTGCAAGCCGAGGATAATCTGACGCACACACGTGATGCAGCGCTTGCCGTACTCCAACGCGAGCTCCCAGTGCTCGCAGAGGACCAACGCGATGTCGCAAAAAAATTTATCCGGCAGATCACCAAGGGCAAATTACCCACACTCCCGGACTGGTCTTTCACGGGAAAGACCGAGACCGAAGCCTTCAGCCAGGCCTGCACCCAACTGGACCATTCCCGCACAGACTTTAAACGAGCGTTTGAGGCGGGCCTTGAACGCGTCTCATCCTTGATCTACCAAGCAGCCGGCGATGATCGCTTTCGTGAGGCAGTCACCTGGCAAAACCGACATGCACTCGTTACCGCCCTTCACCCGCTTCGCCGCAAGCCACCCGGAACCACACCCCGTGGTTCTCAGCGCCGGCAACATGAGGAGTTGGTTGCCAGCTATCTACAACGTTACTGCGCGAAGAACGACACCATCGGATTCTTCGGCCCCGTCGGTTGGGCAAAGTTTGTCTCAGAGGGAGAAGCGTTTGCCGCTCACCCCGGTCCCGCGCTCCTGGCCGCTCGTAATGTCTACTTTGAGGGATGGGGCCTGGATGCGTTAGCTGAAACGTTGGGACGAAACAAGGCGCTTCGTCCCTGGCTTGTGCCACGTCGCATTCCTTCAATCTATCTGGAGGGAGCGACGTTGCATCTTCCGCAGCAGAAATCCTTGAAGTTCTCCGCGGAACAAATGGCGGTCCTGCGCGCGTGCAATGGGGATCGGACAGCCCACGAAATTGCAGAGCAGCTGTTATCGGCGCCTGTCCCGAAATTTAAGAGCCCGGCAGAAGTTTTAAGCGTAATGGAGCAACTCTGCAGTCAAGGGTTGATGGTGTGGGCTTTGGAGGTACCCCTCGAGACCTATCCCGAACGAACGTTGAAGCAGCGACTCGAGCAGATTGAGGATGAACGCCTGCGCACTTTGGGCCTGAGAGCTTTGGGTGCACTTGAAAAGGCGCGAAGCAACGTGGCCCGCGCGGCAGGCGATGCCGCGAAGCTGAATCAGGCTCTGGAGGTCATGGAGACAACCTTCACACGCTTGACCAATACCGCAGCGATCCGTGCGCAAGGGCAAACTTATGCTGCACGCACCCTGGTTTATGAGGATTGTGTGCGAGATCTCGACGTGACGATCGGGCCTCAGGTGCTGGAGACTTTAGCTCCACCTCTTGCATTGCTGTTAGAGAGTGCGCGCTGGTTTACGTTTGAAGCGGCAGCGCTTTATCGGAAAGTCCTCACAGGAATCTACCGGGATTTAGTAGAGAAAACCGGCTCATCGATTGTGCCCGTCGTAGATGTGTGGCAGCAAGCTCAACCCATTCTGTTCAACAATCGTCCACCGCTAGCCGAGTCGCTCTTGCCCGCCTTCCAAGAACGCTGGGCCCGCGTCCTTTCACTACCGGCGAGCCAATGTCGCGTCGCATACGCCAGCGAGTCACTCCAGTCACATATCAGAACCGTGTTTGATGCACCCCGCCCCGGTTGGAGGTTCGCCCGGTATCAGAGTCCAGACTTGATGATCGCGGCTTCGAGTGTTGAAGCCATTCGCCAGGGCGCCTATCAACTCGTTATGGGGGAGCTCCACATCGGGACGAACACTTTGCGGGGTAGCATGTTTCATTATCAACACCCCGACCCAGCCTGGGCCTTACAGGCGGTTGAGCGCGATCTGCCTGAGCCGCTTGTGATGCCGATCTTGCCTAAGCAGTGGCCTGGGTTGACTGCCCGTACGCGCCCGGTCTTTATCTCGCCTAAGGATTTTCGAGTCGCTATCACCTATGATGCTTGCGACGTCCCCGGCTCGCAAACAGTGCCGATCGGTGCTCTCGTCCTTGAAGAGCGTGGCGGTGAACTGCTGGGGCGCACGCGCGATGGACAATTGACCTTCAACATTGTCGAACTTTTCGCCGATGTCATTGCCGATCAATCCATCAATTGCT
>JAUQXC010000119.1 GCA_030834825.1 Thermoflexales bacterium | reverse complement strand
GATCTGACCCTGATCACTCGTTACTCAGCTCATGACCAGTAGCCTTAGCCTTCTGCTTATCTTCCTGGCTTTCGTGCTCAGCTTGACGGCACGCAATCCATTGTTGCTGCTGCTCACCGTCATCGTCCTGATCGTTGCAATGACTTCGTGGTTGTGGGGAAAATATTGCCTGGCCGGTATCAGCTACACGCGCCGCTTCGAGACGGACCGCCTGTTTTTTGGCGAAGAGATCGACCTCTGGATTGAGCTCATCAACGCCAAGCCGCTGCCCCTGCCGTGGCTCAAGGCTGAAGATGAATTTCCGCAAGAGATGCCTATTCTGCGGGCAGAGACACAGCACAGTTCCCGGCCGCAGCGCCGTACGCTGACCAACGTTTACAGCTTGCGCTGGTATGAAAAAGTGCGGCGGCGTTATCGCTTGCGAGGTGAACGCCGCGGGGCCTATCACATCGGGCCGGTGCAGCTGGCCTCCGGTGATCTGTTCGGCTTTCAGCGGCGGCGCCTGGCCGCCTCCTCCGTGGACACGGTGCTGGTCTACCCCAAGCTCGTGCCGCTGGCCCAGCTCAGCTTGCCGGCGGCCAGACCGTTAGGCGACTTCGGCAGCGAGCGGCGGGTGGTCGATGATCCGCTGCGGATGGCGGGCGCGCGCGATTATCAGGCCGGCGACAGCGTGCGTCATCTGCATTGGAAGGCGACAGCTCATCGTGCTGCATTGCAGACCAAACAGTTTGATCCCAGCGCCACGCCGCACTGGATGATTTGCCTTAATACACAGACTCTGGAACATCTCTTCGAAGGGGTGGTCACCGATTTTCTTGAAACGGCCATTGTGGTGGCGGCGTCGCTGGCCGTAGCCGGCTTGGAAGCGCGGCGCTCGGTTGGGCTGGTGGCCAACAGCAACATCCAAAAATCACGCGATTGGGTTCAGCTGGCCGCCTCGCGACATCCGCAGCAATCCACGCGCATTCTGGAAGCCTTGGCGCAGTTGAACAGCACACCGTTGCTGGCGTTTGATCAGATGCTGCGTTTAGAACGTCCGCGCTTGCCCTATGGCGCTTCCCTTTTTGCCGTCACGTCGTTGTTGAACGAGAACCTTCTCAAGGCGCTGCTCGATCTGCGCAGCAAGGGGCATCCCGTGGCGCTCATCCTGGTGGGTCGTCAACCCGATCGGCCTATGCCGCCCGACGTGCCGTTGTACGTGGTGCGCGAAAACTGGACTGAACTCAAGGCGCTGCATTTAACGCCGCAGGTGGTACTCTGACGTGGCTGGCATGAAACACATCGACTGGCTGCAACTTATTCTTTTGCCGGTGGTCATTGCGATCATGTTCGTGGCCTGGTTCGAACCCTGGGTCCAATGGATCGTGCTCTCCACCGGCGTCGATCGCGCCGCCCTGGTGCCGCCGCCCGGCTTGATGGTGTTCGTGCTGTTGGCGAGCACGTTCACCACACGCTATGCCTTACGCCATACGCGCTACCAGCGCTGGCTCATTGTGATGGGCGGTTGGGTGATCCTAATGGGGGTGGCCTGGTTGACCTATCGCCTGATTGCGCTGCCAGCCTTTCTGCGCAACCTGTTGGATTGGCACAACTTTATTGCGCCGGAACTCAGCGTCATCGTCGCCACGGCCACGTTGTGGTGGCGCGGCATCCTCATCGGACGCAGCCGGGCGCTCATCGACGAAAACCTGGACCGGACATTTTTCAACGGCGTGCTGGCACTGGGGATACTGCTCTTCATCAACCATTTCACCCGGTATGTCTCGCCCTCCGACATGCTGGCCGCGCTGCTCGTCTTCTTTG
>JAUQXC010000118.1 GCA_030834825.1 Thermoflexales bacterium | reverse complement strand
CACCAATGATCGGGCATCCGAGTGCTGCACGTAAAATACTGGCGCGCCGCTACGCTGGGCCATTAACCGTTTGCGCAACCTGCTGGACAATTTCAAGCGGCATCGAGGTTCGTTGCACCGTGTCTTCGGCGGACAGGCCTCCGGACAAAAATCTGGCAATGACGACCGGCATGGGTTCGCCTAACTCGACGATGTGTCCGTCAGGATCGTAAATGCGAAATACACGCTGCCCCCAGGGTTGTTCGTGAACGGGATGAACCAGAGGCACGTCCGCTTGGGTCACTTGCACCCAAATGGTGTCCAATTCATCGGTTTCAAAGTAAAGCTCGATATTCCGGCACCCCAGTTGACCGCCGGCGTCTACCGACGAACCAAAAATCGTTTGACAGGCATGATCGACTTGCCAGAGCGCAAAGCCTCCCTCGAAACCCACATTGGGGCCGTGGTCCATGGCCACTTTCTGATGGAGCAAGTTTTCGTAGAACTGGCGAGAGCGGGCAATGTCTTTAACAAAAACCACCGACGACTGGAATTGAATAACCACAGCTGGCTCCTTACAAGAATATAGGCGCGGTCAAGCGGGCCTCAGTATACCGCAGGTTCTTGTCAGCGGATGGCCCATTTGAATGTGGCGCGTGGAAGTTGGAATGCCGAATTTTAACGCCGTCCCAAGCGCCGTTCCAATTCTTCCAGGCGCAGCGTAACGAACGTGGGTCGCCCGTGTGGACAAGTCGCGGGAGAATAGATGCGTAGCAATTCATCGAGGAGCGCCTGTTGTTGATCACGATCGAGCACATCGCCCGCTTTGATCGCACTGAGGCAGGCGGTCTTGGCAGCGAGCTTGTCACGCAGCGCATCCCCGTCGAGCGTGCGGTACCGATCGTGCTCCTGGAGCAACGCCGTGATCAACTCGGCCGGTTCCATCTTCACAAATTCCGGCAGCGCTGTTACGCGGAACGTATTCACCCCGAAGGCTTCGATCTCAATCCCGATCGCGCGATATTCCTCCAGGTGGGCGTTGAGTAGCTCGGCCTCGTTCGGCATCACCTGAACCTGATTGCTGATCGCTGATCGCTGAGTGCTAAGTGCTGTCGTTAATCGCTCGAAAATGATCTGCTCCTGCGCCGCATGTTGATCGACGATGACCACGCCATCCATGTTCTGCGCCAGGATGTAGGTGTTGTGCATCTGCCCGATCGCGCGCCAGGGACCCAGGCCGTACTCGACGCGGGCTTCGTGCAGTGCTTCAGCGCCGTAAGGCGCATCGGCAAATGACCAATCGGTTGAAGAGGAGGGTAGCAACGGGAATTCCCGCAGGGCAGCCTCGACGGCATGCGTCACTGCGTTGTAGATGGCGCGCTCTTGATAGAAGCGCACTTCGGCTTTGCGCGGATGAACGTTGACGTCCACCCACTGCGGATCGATTTCGATCTGAATCACGGCGAGTGGATGCCGATTGGGCGGCAGGCGTCCGGCATACGGTCGTTCCAGCATCACCGCCAGCAAGCCCGATCGAATAGGCCGCTGATTGACCAGGAAGAACTGCCACTCGCGGCTCGCGCGCGCCAACGTCGGGCGCGAGATGAAGCCACGCACGTGCAGATCGACCTCGGTGTGATCGATCGCGATCATCTCACCCGCAATATCGCGTCCCCACACCGCGCCGATCCGTTCCAGCGGAGTGGCTAACGGCAGATTGAGGCTCTCGCGCCCGTCGGCGACAAGACGAAACGCGATGTGCGGATAGGCCAGTGCATACGTGACGATGGTCTTCTGAATCAACTCCGTTTCGCGCAGCAGCGACTTAAGGAACTTGCGGCGTGCAGGCGCGTTGTAGAACAGGTCGCGCACGGTCACTTGCGTGCCAATCGGCGCGCCAGCGACTTCGCTCTCGACCTGGCCATCCATCACACGGATGCGTGTCCCCTCGACGTCGCCTTCAGGGCGCGTGAGGATTTCCAGCTGTGCCACACTTGCCATCGACGGCAGCGCCTCGCCGCGAAAGCCCAGCGTCTTGATCGCATTCAGGTCTTCGGCTGCCGCGATCTTGCTCGTGGCGAAACGCTCGACGGCCAATGCCGCGTCCTCACGTGACATGCCGCTGCCATTGTCGCTGACGCGGATCAGCGCCACCCCGCCCTGCCGAATCTCGATCGAGATGGCGCGCGCCTGCGCGTCGATGGCATTCTCGATCAGCTCCTTCACGACCGAGGCGGGCCGCTCGACGACTTCACCTGCGGCGATGCGCTCCGCGATGGATTTGGAGAGGACGTGGATGTGGGTCATGGCTGATTGTAGATCGTTGAATGTTGATTCTGTTTGCCTCTGGCCGTTATCGGTTACAGTCCGGGATCTATTCACTGCACTGGAATTTTTATTTCTCCCATGCGAAGCCCCGCGTATGAGGCGCAAAATAATAACTGGGGAGTTCTACTCCATGCTGCCTTAGCGTGAATGTTAACACATTAGATTGGAACTCCATTCGAGAAATCAATTCGTGGTTAAGATATTGATATTCAACGACATTTTCATAGTCTTCAGCTTGTGATACCAGTACCTTATCCTCATCGCCAAAGATCCACGCAAACTCTTCTTCCAAGTCGCCTCCCCACATTGAGGCATGATAGAAACTCACATTGGAATGGGTCGACAGGCTGACAAACTTTAGGAATCGCAGTAGTCCCAGTGAAGGGTAGGCCTCCAAGGAGATTTTATAATCAGCATGTGAAAGAGTATCTTCCGGACGAATGACATTGACGTCGAGTTGACTTACTGAATCAGTCCAATGAATGGCTCTTGCGCCATACCAACCCGCAGCATGGGTGTTCGGGTTGCATACTTCGCAGACGACCAGCAATCCTTGAGACGGCAGATTGTGTCGAAGATCCAACCGAGGCCAGGAATGCCCATTAAGGTCATCAACTAGATACAACGAGTTCGATAAGGAGCCCGCCGTACAAAAGGCCGAGAGGACTGACGGGGTTGGCTGAGCAAAGATGTGATCGGCATACCAGGTCATGGGCCGTTACACTTTCCATATGAAATGCTCGACTCTTTTGTTCCGACTAAACCTCATCTGTCTGGCACGTTCTCAGTCGGCCTGACAACGCTCCAGCCAATTGCAGAAACTCCAGAGATACTCGATCTAGTCGACCAACCATCCAATGCATTGCGTACGTCGCCGGTGAGCAACCAATCATGCGCAATACGTTGCCCATACTCAATGACCTCGACAACACAGTCATTCCAGTCAGTTGACTGATGCGCAATTACAAAATTTGCAACATAACCACCCCTGTGATACGTTTTGAGGGGTGCATCGACAGAAAGCAAACCACTCTGCTCTCGAACTTGTGCTAGCAACTTCGCGGCTTTATCTTCAGTTTTAACGTTGAAGAAGACTCTCCATTGCGATTGCATACGCTCCTTCAAAGATACGAGATCAGGCGGGAGATAGGTAACGATCCAACTATTGACTACCCGACTCCTTAACTACCAGCTGCATCTCATTCAACACATTCAACGCCTGCAACGGCGTCATATTCGCAATATCGATTGCAATCAGCTGCTGCAAGATGCCGCGCCATACATCGATCCGCGCATCGTACTCGGCGCGTTCCTCCTTTATCACAGCCCGCTCGCTGGTCACCAGGTCACCTTGCCACCCGCCGCGCTGTTCGCGGCGCATCACCCTGTCACTCTCTCGGCTTTCCTCCAACTTCGCCAGCATCTCCTCCGCTCGTTCCACCACCCTCTCCGGCAATCCTGCCAGCCGCGCGACGTGGATCCCGAAACTCTTCTCTGCGCCGCCGGGAACCACCTGCCGCAGGAAGATTACACTGTTGCCCTGCTCTTTCACCGCCATCGTGTAATTCTTGATCGCATTCGTGCTTGCTCGCGGCGGGTAGCCATATCCGCCGTCTTCGTCCTCAGGATGTGCCCATCCTGAGGGAGCGAGCGTTGAAGCGAGTTGGGTCAGCTCATGATAGTGCGTGGCGAAAAGTGTCTTCGCGCCAATGACGTTGTGCAGTTCTTCGGCGATGGCCCATGCCAGCGAGATGCCGTCATACGTCGAGGTACCGCGCCCCACTTCGTCAAGGATGATCAGACTGCGCGGCGTAGCATGCCGCAAAATGTGGCTGGCTTCACTCATCTCGACGAGGAACGTCGATCGACCCTGCGCGATGTCGTCGCTCGCACCGACGCGCGTGAAGATGCGATCGATTAGGCCGAGGCGGGCGTAACTCGCTGGGACAAAACTGCCGATCTGCGCCAATAGCACGATCAACGCCACCTGCCGCACAAACACGCTCTTGCCGGACATATTCGGCCCGGTGAGGATGATTACGCGCTGCGAGTCCGCATCGAGGCGCACATCGTTGGGCACGAAACTCTCGTCGTGCAAAAAGCGCTCGACGACGGGATGTCGCCCTTCTTTGATCTCGATCATGTCACCATCGTCGACGCTGGGCTTGACGTAGCCATAACGTGCGGCAACTTCGGCCAGCGACACCAGCGCGTCGATCTGCGCCAGCACACGCGCCGCCGTTTGCAAGCGGGCAGCCTGCTGCGCCACTTCACGCCGCAAGTGCACGAAGAGATCGTATTCCAGGTCTTTCATGCGATCTTCGGCGGCCAGGATGTGCGTCTCTTTCGACTTCAACTCCGGCGTGACATAGCGCTCAGCGTGGGTGATCGTGGCGCGGCGTTCGTAGTTCTTGGGCACCTGCTTGGCCGCACTGCGCGGCACCTCGATGAAAAAGCCAAAGACTTCGTTGTAGCGCACGCGCAGCGTCTTGATGCCGGAACGGGCGCGCTCCTTCGTCTCCAGATCGCTCAACCAGGTTTTGCCCTGCGTCACTTGATCGCGCAGTCCGTCGAGTGTGGCGTCGTAGCCATGCTTAATCAGGCCGCCTTCGCGGATCAAGATCGGCGGATGATCCACAATCGCCCGATCGACTAGCTCGGCAACATCGTTCAGCTGATCAAGTTGTTGTTCGAGTTCGCGCAGGCGATCCGATCGGGCGCTCACCAGCCGCGCTTTGATCTGCGGCAGCCGCACCAGCGTGACCTTCAACGCGATGAGATCGCGCGCATTCGCGTTGCCAAAGCCAATGCGGCCAACCAGGCGTTCGACATCGTACAGGCCGTCGAGCAGACGACGCAGGTCTTCGCGCAGAAAAGCATCGCTGTGCAGCTCAGCCACGGCGTCGAGTCGCGCCCGGATTTGATCGAGATCCAGCAGCGGTTGCTGAACCCAGCGCTTGAGCAAGCGCGCGCCCATGGCGGTGACGGTGTGATCGAGCACGCCGAAGAGGGACACCCTCACCCCCTTCCCGTGGGATTCCCCTTGCAAAGAAGAAGGGTGAACGAGCTCCAGATTGCGCCGCGTCGCCGCATCGAGTGTCATGTATTCAGCCAGCGAGAAGGTCCACAACTGATTGAGATGCAGCAGCTGTCCTCCACGATCTCCCTCCTCTGTGGAACGGGGGAGGGCTGGGGTGGGGGTCGGTTGATTACTCTTGAGGTAGGCCAGCACAGCCCCGGCCGCCGCAATCGCCAACGGCAGATGCGCGCAGCCAAATCCGGCCAGCGTCTTCACGTGAAAGTGTTCGAGCAATGTATACCGCGCGGTGTTGACCTCGCAAAGATGATCTTCGATCGGCGAGAGACGGGCCGATCGGATGGCCTTCAGCCGCGCAATGAAGTGATCGTCATTCAGCAGCGACGGTGGCAACACAAACTCGCTGGCCTGCACCCGCTGCAACTCATCAAACAACTTTGCCTCAGCATCCGCACCTTCGATCTGCGTCGTCGCAAATTCGCCCGTGGAGAGATCGATAAGTGAGAGACCAAAACTCACCATCGAGGGCGCCGAGAGAGCAGAGTTTTTTGCATTATCCTCAGCGTTCTTTGCGATCTTTGCGGTGGGATCCTTGACGATGGCCGCCAGATAATTCTCGCTCTTGGCACGCAGCAGTGCATCTTCCACCACCGTGCCCGGCGTGATGACGCGCACGACATCGCGCTTGACCAGCTTCTTGGTCTTCTTGGGATCTTCCAGTTGCTCGACCAGGGCCACCTTGTAGCCGCGATCGATCAGCTTGGCGATGTAGGATTGCACGTGATGCTGCGGCACACCCGCCATGGGCAGGCGTACCCCCTTGGCGAAACTGCGCGAGGTCAGCACCAGTTCCAGTTCGCGCGCGGCGAGGCGGGCATCCTCCTCGAAGGTCTCGAAGAAATCGCCAAGACGAAAGAGCACGATCGCATCGGGGAACCGGGCTTTGATCTGGCGGTACTGCGAGAGCATCGGCGTGAGGCGTTCGGTGTCCATAGGTGTGATCGCGCAAACAGGATGAAGCAATTATAAACGCTTTTTGCTTACGGCACGCGGATCACAACGATCTTGTCCGTGCCCGACTCGGCTCCCCACACTTCACCGGGGCGTCCCAGAATTTGCCGCACGTTCGCCGGTGAGCTGGGCAGCGTAAAGATCTCGAATTCTTCGATGACCGGATCAAAGCGCACCAACGCGTTGGCCGTGAAATCACTTAACCAGACCTGATCGCGATCATCGACGTAGACCGCATAAGCACCCGGCTGATCGCCGGGCAGTCGCCATTCACGCCAAGTATTAGACGCCGGATCATACAGACCCAGCTGACCCGCGTTCCACTCGCTGACCCAGATGCGGCCTTGTGAATCTGACCACACGCGGCGTGCACCCTGACCGGCTGTGGGCGGATCGATCGGCGTGGCAGTCTTCGTTGTCACATCGATGCGCGCAATATGGCTGCCCGCGAGCGAGGCATAATACACCTCGCCTGCTGGAGTTGTGGCAATGCCATATGGCCCGCGCCCACGCGGTGCGTCGAACACTTCGACTGTACCTTGTTCAGGATCAAGACGACCGTACACACCGTTCTGTCCCGTAAACCACAAGACACCGTCGCCGTCAAACGCCGCCGTGTTGAGATTGGCGTTGCGCCGATCGGCGGGGAGTGGATAACGCTGTACTTCTTCCGTAACCTGATCGACGCGCACGATGGCGTTCAAGCCGCTGTCGGTGATCCACGCTGCACCATCGGGTCCGACGATCACACCGTGCGGCGCGGAACCCGATCCCAGTGGGATGTGCTGCGTCTCGCCCGTCTCTGGATCGAGGCGGCCCAACGCACCCGCCGCTTGTGCGGTGTACCACACCGTTCCATCGGGCGCGGGCGCGACATCGTGCGGGTGCGATCCGCGTGGCACATCATATTCCTGGATGGTTGGCGCAGAGGGCGCGATCGAAATAGGCAGCAGTGTCGCAGTCGGATCGACGAAGGGTGTGGGTGAAGCGATCGGACGCGCCGTGGCCGTGGGGACGATGATCTCGATCGTGGGGGTGCTTGATATCGCGATCGTCGGGCTGGGCGCAGGCGGCGCAACACAACCGCCGATCATCCCCGCCATGAAGATCGACACAAGTGAAATCTTCATGAGTTCCTCCCTGGTAATTGAACCGCAGTAAATCGTTGTACGTATTATCCTGTATGGTGGCGATTTTGCCGACCTATTACCAGCAAGGGAGAGAATACCATGACTGACTTTCAACGTTATTTACTGGAGGAGTTTGTCGAAGACTATCAAGAAGGATTGTTGACGCGGCGTGATGCGCTCAAGCTGCTGGCCGGGGTGACGGGGAACCTCGCGTTAGCCACCTCGATCCTGGCAGCCTGTGCACCACCTGTGCAGCCAGCTACAACCAGCGCACCAACAACCGAACCGACGCTGGCACCCACAGCGGCACCGATGAATACCGCCATGCCGCAGGCCACAGCGACGACGGCGTCGGCCGCAACCGCTGCGCCTGCTGCAACTGCCCTGGCCGGCAGTGGCAACATCGAAGCGAGCGAGGTGGAATTTCCCGGTGAGGGCGCCACCTTGATGGGGTATCTGGCGCGGCCCAGCGGTGATGGTCCGTTTCCGGCCGTGCTGGTATGTCATGAAAATCGCGGCCTGACCGATCACATCAAGGATGTGACGCGCCGGGTGGCGCGAGCCGGCTATGTGGGACTCGCCGTCGATCTGTTATCACGACAGGGTGGCACGGCGGCGATCACGGATTCGACTCAGGTGCCCGGCCTGTTGACCAGCGCCCCGCAAGAGCAATATGTGCAAGATTTTACCAGCGGCTGGCGTTATTTGCAGCAGCAGCCATACGTGCAAGCAGATAGCGTGGGCATGACTGGCTTCTGCTTTGGCGGCGGTGTGACTTGGCGTGTGGCGATCAGGCTGCCCGAACTCCGCGCGGCAGTTCCCTTCTACGGGCCGCATCCTTCCGTGGATGAAGTCAAGGATATTCAGGCGGCCGTGCTGGGCATCTATGCTGAGCGTGATCAACGCATTACCGGTGGGGTGGAAGCGATCGAGGCCGCCATGAAGGCAAACAACAAAGTCTACGAAAAAGTGATCTATCCCAACACCGATCACGCTTTTCACAACGACACTGGCCAACGCTATAATGCCGAAGCCGCCCAAGACGCCTGGGCCAAAACGCTGGCGTGGTTCGATCAGTACCTTAAGGCCTGATCGCCACCTGTTGCGCTGGAATTGGGGGCTTCTGGCTTGAACGGGATTGCAGTTAATTGAAGAAACCGGGTTTCTATGTTCCAAAGGGAATTGTACGATTAACGCGGAGAAACCCGGTTTCTGTATGGGCTTTTTCCCGTTACTACTCAGCCACCGTCACACCGCACTACACGCAGTGGGTGCAAGTGTTGCGAGCGAAGCGAAGCAATCTCCTGCACGCTTCGCAATGACGACTGATCTGAAAATGCTCCGCCCGCCATCCCCGGCGGGAGCCGTCGCTTGGCGTCAGCGGGTACGGGCAACCGGGAGAGCCTGAAATAGAACCGACCGGCGAGTCCAGTGATTCGCCGGTCGGTTTCGACTACGCGCGAGAAGGTTAGACTGTTTGCAAAACGTCAGCGAGAATCCGAATAGCGCGTTGATATTCTGAAATCAAAATGTGCTCGTGCGGCGTGTGATCAAGATCAGAATCACCCGGTCCATAAGCCACCGTTGGGCACTGCCACACTGGGGCGACGAGATTCATATCCGATGTGCCCGATTTCACCGTGAACGAAGGGGTGCCTTCGTACCGTCGAATCGCCGCCAGAAACGATCTCACCAGCGGTGTGTTCTTCTCCGCCCGATAGGCCGGGCAGCCCTCAACCATGCGCAGCACCGCCTCAACCACCGGCTCGCGCGCCAACGTTTCGACTTCACGCAGATGGATACCCAACGGCACGCGCAAATTGAACTTTAGCTGCGCCGTCTCGACAAAACCATCAGACTGCGACTGCATCATCCGCAACGACGGGATGATCTGATCGAACATCTTCAAGCGGCCCACATTCCACTGTGTCGCTCGTTCCATCACGCGATTCCAGAAATTCACCGCTGCCTGACAGGCGCTTTCAACATTGGCCGAAGTGTGCGCGAGTGTGCGTTTCACTTCGTACTCGAACCACGCGCTGCCTTTGTAGCCCAGCGTCACCCGATCCCAGCTGCTCGGTTCGCCAATGATGAGCCTGTCCGGCTGGTAGTGATCGCGCGCATACAACGCGCCGCGCGAATCACCCTCTTCGCCCACCGCGCCGATCACGACGAAGCGATAACCCTCGCGCGCGCCTGCCAGTGCCGTTGCTGCGGCGAAACACGCCAATGGTCCTTTGGCGTCCACCGCACCACGTCCATATAAGCGATCGTCCTCGCGCTTCACCTCGATGAAGCCCGGCACCGTGTCGATGTGGCCCAACATCATGATCTCACGCGGCCCCGCGCCCAGCACTCCCACCGCATTGCCCACTTCGTCCACGCACGCTTCAAGGCCTGCCGCCTTCATCTGTGCGACCAGGTAATTCACGGCCTCAGCTTCATGAAGCGTGGGACTGTATCTTTGCAGCAGACCTTCCAGGAGTTCAATCTCGTTCATACTCTAGCATTCGACCTTTAGCGCTCAGCAATTATAGGTTGGTTACTACAGCCCGCGTCACTTCTTTTGTCGTCGCCGTCCCACCTAAGTCTCGCGGCAACACGCCTTGCTTGACTATTTCATCCACAGCCCGGCGCACGCGATCGGCCTGTCCCCCCTGCCCGCGGTGATCGAGCAACATGGCCGCAGACAGTATCGCCCCGATCGGATTTGCCACACCCTGTCCGGCAATGTCCGGCGCGGAGCCATGTACCGGCTCAAACACGGCGGCTTGCTCGCCGATGTTGGCCGAAGGGGCCACCCCTAATCCACCGATGAGCGCGCTCGCTTCGTCAGAGAGAATATCGCCGAATAGATTCGTCGTCACGATCACGTCGAAGTTCTCCGGATCGCGCACCAGCCGCATCGCCATCGCATCGACCAGCATCTCTCTCACCGCGATCTCGGGATAATCCTTAGCCACTTGCAGAGCGCATTCGCGGAACAAGCCGTCTGTGACTTTCAACACGTTCGCCTTGTGCACAATAGTAACCATGGATGGCTGACCGCTGATCGCTGACCGCTTCCGTGCCTGCTCAAATGCCATCTTCACAATCCGCGTCGAGCCGGCACGGGTGATCACTCGCTCAGCGATGGCCGTGTCATCCTCAAGTCGTTCGCGTCCGGCATACAGTCCCTCGGTGTTTTCGCGCACGATCAACAAATTGAGACGGGGGCGTGAAAACTTCCCCGGCAGTGATTGCACCGGGCGCAGATTGGCGTAGAGATCGAACGCCTTCCGCAGCGCCAGGATTGGACTGCGATAACCCTTCACAAAAGTGGAAGGTGACGATGTCGCACCGAACAGCGCCACGCCACAGGCTTCCACTGCTGCGAGTGTTGCGTCGGGAATGGCGTTGCCGCTTTGCTCGAAATATTCAAAGCCTGCCTGCGCTTCGACAAATTCAAGACCCAGGCCAAGCGCGCCTAGCACTTCCGCCGCAGCAGGAATGACTTCCTGGCCGACACCGTCACCGTTGATCAAACAGATTTTTGATTTTGGATTTCTGATTTTGGATTGTTCGTTCACGTTCTCACGCTTCACACATCACGGCTTAGGGCCTGTCAAAGAATAACTTCCCAATTTGAGGCTCAAGGCGGATGACAATCCACCGTTTCCAACCGCTGGATTATCACGCGCAGCGAGCGGGAGCACGAAACTGCGGAGTTGTTTCTTTACAAGTCTTTAGTCTCCACTGCCCGTTGCAATGACCTCCGTGCCGGCCAGTCCCAGTTTTTTGCGAATGTGCGCCACCAACCCGCCAGCGTTGATGATGCCTAACGCGGTGGGCGAGAGCGGCGGGAAGGGATATTCACGACCGGTTAAGCGGATAACGTTGTTGTTCAGATCAATTTCGATCGCATCGCCACTCCGCGCGGCCTCAACCGCCTCCGGGCACGTGATCAACAACAGGCCTTGATTGATGCCATTGCGAAAATAGATTCGTGCAAACGACTTGGCCACCACGGCAGCAATGCCCTTGTACTTCAAGGCCGTCACGGCCTGCTCGCGCGAACTGCCATTGCCCCAGTTGCGCCCGGCCACGATCACATCGCCCGGCCGCGCAGCCGTCGCAAATTTCGGATCGAGATCCTCCAGCGCGTGTGCCGCGATCTCGTCCGGCTCTTTCACTGAATACGTGTATTTGCCCGGAAAGATCACATCCGTGTTGACGCCGTCGCCGTATTTCCAGACTCGACCCACAATTTTAGATTGTAGATTTTTGATTTCGGATTGAGATACACTCACCTTGTCACCTTGCCACCCGCCGCGCTGTTTGCGGCGTGTCATCCTGTCACTCGATCTCGCGCGGATCAGCAATTACACCCTTCACCGCGCTCGCAGCTACCACGGCTGGACTCGCCAGATAAATCTCCGCATCCGGTTGACCCATGCGCCCTTTGAAGTTGCGATTCGCCGTCGAGATGCAGGCTTCGCCCGATCCCGGCACGCCCATGTGCACGCCCATGCACGGCCCACAGCCCGGCGTCCCGAACACCGCGCCCGCTTCCAGCAGCGTTTGCACGTAACCGGCTTTCAACGCGTCCAGGTAGACCTCCGCTGAGGCTGGAATGACCAATAAGCGTGTACCAGCCGCCACCCGTTTTCCCTGAACGATTTCCGCAGCTGCCGCCAAATCCTCCAACCGACCGTTGGTACACGTCCCCAGGAATGCCTGTTGAATCGACGTGCCGGCCACCTCGCGCAGCGGTCTCACATTGTCCACGGTATGCGGACAAGCGATCTTCAGTTCGATGTTGTCGGCGTTGAATATGTGGGTTGAAGCATAGCGTGCATCGTGATCAGGATAGAGCGCCATCTCTTGGATAACTGCCCGCTGACTACTGACGGCTGATTGCCAATCACTAACGGCTAATGGCGCCCGCCGCTCTCGTCGCTCTGCGAGATAATTGAACACCGCTTCATCCGGCGGCAGATAGGCGTTCTTCGCGCCGAACTCGGCCATCATGTTCGGAATCACCATGCGTTCGTGCAGGGGCAAGGTCGCAATCGCCGGGCCGTGAAACTCGATCGATTGGTAGAGGCCGCCGTCTGCGCCCAATAAGCCGATCAAGTGCAGGCACAAATCTTTCGCCGTCACGCCGCGCCCCAAGCGTCCGGTGACCACCACCTTCATGCTCTCCGGTATGCGCAGCCACAACTCGCCGGTTGCCCAGATCGCGGCCATCTCTGTGCGGCCCACGCCCGCGCCAAATGCGCCGAGCCAGCCGTAATGCGTCGTGTGACTATCGGCGCCCAGGATCAATTGTCCCGGCAGCACCAACGCCTCTTCGCTCAGCACTTGATGACAAATGCCGCGCCCCACTTCAAAGAAGTTCTGGATGCCCTGCTCTTTCACGAAGGCGCGCACTTCGACATGATTCTGGGCGTGCTTGGGCGTGGGCGGCGGCACGGCATGATCGAGCGTGACGCACATCCGATCGGGGATGGCCACCTTCTCCAAACCGATCGCCCGGAAGATGCGCGCGATCGGCGCGGTGTTATCGTGCGACAACGCTACATCGGGCTTCGCATCGACGACCTGTCCCGCCACCACTGAGGACAGTCCCGCCGCACGGGCCAAGGCTTTCTCGGCAAAAGTGGACCCCATCAGCTCAGCTCCACGGCGCGTTTGATCTGAATCCCGTTGGTCAGCGGCGGTTTCGAACCGTTCGCCGAATCGAGCCGCTGCACGATCGGCGGTGCAGCCTTGGGCAAGTTCAACCGCGCCAGCCCGAACTCTTTCTCGGCAATATCGAGCAACACCTGCTCCGGTGAAATGTCCGGCGCCAGTTTGTACACGCGCTCCTTGAACACCAGGGCGATGTCCTTCGCCGTCGCTTCGTCGATCTCGAAATAGCGGATCTCCTTAAGGAAGTAGTGAATGATGTTCCAGCCTGACAACGGCCCCAGCAAGATTTCCGTCTCGCTTACGCCGAACAAATCGAGCGGATGCGCTTCATAGACGGAAGCATCCTGCAACACCGCATTTTGATGCACGCCCGCGGTGTGTGTGCGATTGGTCAGGCTCACCGGTTCGCGCGGCGGCACCAGCATCTTCAACTTATCGGCGGCCAGCACGTTGATGGGATAAGAGCCGCGCAGGTGATAGCCTTCCAGTTTATCGAACTCACGATCGATGTACAGGTTGAACAGCAGTGCCGTCAGGCTCGTAATACCCGAACGCTCCGCAATGCCCAACAGCGTGGTGTTGAGATAGCGCATGCCATTCTTCACCGCTTCCAGCGAATTGATGAGTGAGAAGCCGCGATCGTCGTGAAAGTGGCCTTCCAGATCGATCTGCGGATAGCGCTCGCGCAGGGCGCGTACCCGCCGGGCGACACCCGGCGGTGTGGCGATCCCCACCGTGTCAGGCGTGCCAAACCGATCGACGTACGGCGCGACCGCATCATAGACATGGAACAACTCATCCTCGCGGGTGCGAAAGGCATCCTCGCCGCTGAAGCGCAAAATCAAATGTGGATAGTTGCGCCGCACATCTTCCAGCAGCCTGGCCGCCTTCGTGATGATCGTATCGAGATCGTGGCCGTGGTTGAAGGTGCGCGATTCCGCCGAGGTGCCGATGTAGAAATTCAACCCATCGGTCCCGGCGTCAATGGCACTCTCCACATCACGCGGATGGCAGCGCACGTGGGCCAGGAAAAACGTGTAGCCCTTCTGCGTGATCAAACTATCGCGCACGGCCTGGAGCGCCCGCCAATCGTCGCGCTCCTGTGGGCTGACCAGGGGCGCAAATAATTCGATGAACTTCACGCCATAGATAATCAGTGCGCGGGCGAGTTCTTCCTTGTCCGCGCGCGTGAAAAAATACTTGTGATGATCGTGCAGCAGCGACGTCTGCTGTCCATCGCGCAGCGTCGTGTCAATGATCTCCAAGGCACGTGGTTGATATTGGTTGAAACGGGGAGGCTCTACCATTTTGGATTTCTGATTTCTGACACGTGCACCACGCTGCCGCGCAGCGTGCAGTGCAGGTGTTTTGGATTTCGGACTTTACGCATTACGTATTACGCGATCTCGACGTTCAATACTTTGCTTACGGCTTCGACTACTTTCTCAAGGTCGTCCTGCTCCACCACCAGGGGCGGCAAAAAGCGCAGCGTCGTCAGACCAGCGGGCAACGCCAGCACACCATGCTTCATCAGCTCCTGTAGATACGGTGTGACCTTCTGCTTGAGTTCGACGCCCACCATCAAGCCCAGGCCGCGTACTTCGCGGACGAGGGAAGATTCAATCTGCTTCAGCTGCTCGAGGAACCACGCGCCCAGCTCGGCAGCTCGATCGGCCAGCTGTTGCCTCTCGATGAAGTCGATCGCCGCGAGCGAGGCCGCACAACCCAGCGGATTGCCCCCAAACGTCGAGCCGTGGACCTGCGGCGGGAGTTGACCCACCCGCGATCCGATGAGTGTGGCGCCCATCGGGAAACCACCCGCCATCGATTTGGCGAGGCACATCAGATCGGGTTGCAGCCCATAATGCTGGAACGCGAACATCTTCCCGGTGCGGCCAAAGCCTGTCTGCACTTCGTCGAGGATCAACAACGCGCCGCGTTCCTGGCACACTTCCTGCGCTTTGAGCAAGAACTCGGCCGTACCGGGTCGCACGCCGCCTTCACCCTGTACGACTTCCAGCAAGACCGCGGCCGTTTTGTGATCGACGGCGGCCTCGAGTGCGGCCACATCGTTATACGCAATGTGCGAGTAGTCCGGCACCAACGGCTCGAACGGTTCGCGGTATTTCTTCTCCCACGTGGCCGACAGCGCGCCAAACGTGCGCCCGTGAAAGCCCCGCATCGCCGCGATGATGCCCGTGCGCTTCGTCGCCAACCGCGCGAACTTGATGGCAGCCTCGACCGCTTCTGTGCCAGAGTTGCACAGAAAGACGCGCGGCATCCCCGCCAGCGCCGTGAGTTTCTGCTCCAACTCAGCGCGGCGATCGTTGTAGAACATTTCCGGACATGTGATCAGCGTCTTCGCTTGCCGGGCGATCGCGTCGGCCACTACCGGATTGGCGTGCCCGATGTTCACCGAGCCTTGCCCGCCCACGCAATCGACGTATTCGTTCTCGTCGCTGTCCCACACGTGAGCACCGGCTCCGCGCACCAGAGCGATCGGGCGTTTGGTGTAGACACCCGAGGTAAATTGGGATTCAAGTTCTTGAATGCTCATAGTTAATTGTTGATTGTTGACACCTGCACTGCACGCTACGCGGCAGCGCGGTGCAAGTGTTTCTGAGTGTTGATTGATTTCCGTATCTCCTGATTTAGCCAATGTAGACTGAATGTGAAGCAATCAGCATTCAGCACTCAACAACACTTGCACCCACTGCGTGGGCGCAGTGCGGTGTCGGCAATTAAGAGATCACCGTACCCTTGCCTTGCAGTGCTTTTGCAATGGGCTGATCAACTCGTCCGTCGGCAAACACCACCTGGCCCACCCCCAATTGCAGCGCCTCGCTCGCGCCGAGGACCTTCTTCTTCATGCGGCCTTCCGCAAAATCGAGCGATTGTTCCACTCGCGCTTTGTCGATGTGCGGGATCACCGTCGCTTCATCGGGAAAATTGCGCATCAAGCCCGGCACATTCGACAGGATGATCAGCTGCTCGGCGTTCACTGCGCCCGCGACCATCGCCGCCGCGCGATCGGCATCGACGTTCACTGCAGCACCTTCATGCGAGATCGCCAGCGGCGCAATGACCGGTACGTATCCGGCGTCGAGCAACAGGCACAACAATTGCTGATTCACCGTCTCGATCTTCCCTGTGAAGTCATCCCGCAGGATGCGCTGCTTGCCGTTCTCGACAATGCGGATGGCGTCCTTGCGCTTCGCCACCAGCAAGCGTCCGTCGACGCCCGACAGACCGAACGCATTGACGCCTGCCTGCTGCAACTTCTCAACCAGGAGCGTATTGATCTTGCCCGAGGTCACCATCGCGAAGATTTCCAGCGTCTCACGATCGGTATAGCGACTGGTAAAACCCGACACCGCCGTGACGAAGCGCGGCGGATGGCCGAGCTGTTCCGAGATTGCATTCGTCTCGCCCGACCCGCCGTGCACCACAATCAACTGTTGTCCCGCTTTC
>JAUQXC010000117.1 GCA_030834825.1 Thermoflexales bacterium | reverse complement strand
CAAACGGGGCGATCGAGAAAATCGATCGCCCCACCGGGTCTCCTGATAACTGACGACTAACTAACTGATCCACTCCAAACCCAACTCCTGCAGTTTCTCCTGCGACGGATTGCCCGTGCTCTTATCCCAGCCTGCCAAATCATAGTATGTATCCAGTGCTGCTGCGATCTCGTCCGGCGGGATAAACAGGCCGTCGCTCTTGCCACCCTTCAACGGCTTGAACAATTTCCTCGGCAGCGTATCTTTGTCACGACCCACGCCTTCACGGGCATTGAAGGCCCGCATCATGTTGATGCGGCGCTCGCCCACCTGCTGCACTTCCTCCAGCGTGACATCCCACCCGGTGACTGACTTTGCCAGCTGCACCATCTCATCCGGCCCGTATAAGGTCCACGCCGGCCCCCACACGAACTGGCACAACGACGCCGTGTCCAGGAACGAATAATTCTTCTGTGTTTCGAACGCGAATTTCACCTTGGCCGGATTCATCACTTTGCCGCGCTGCGGTTCGGTCAGACCCAGTTTTGCCAGGCGCGGCAAATAGAGATTGCTCTCACCTTCTTTGACGGGCGCATACAGCGGATCATGCTCGCTCGATTGATGATCGGCCCCGAACGGATTCACCGCGTAAATCACGGATAGCGATCGCTTGACTTGCGGCATGTGTGCGGGCAGTTCCGTGCCCTTGACGGTGATGAGATATTCTTCCGCACCACGCCCGATCGTTTGTGCCGCCCGCTCCGAACCCTCGGCCAGGATGGCGCCCAGCCCCTCTTTGCGCACGATCTGATTCAGCAGGGCCAGCATCGCATCGGCGTCGCCATATTTCAATTCGACGCCCCCGGTGTCGTCGCGGTTGATCACTTCGTTCTCGTAAAGGTCCATCGCAAACGCGATCGTCGCGCCACAGGCGATGGTGTCCACCCCCCATTCCGAACAGATTTGATGTGCCAGCGCGATGGCGTTGAGATCGCTGATGCCACAGTAGGAACCGAACGTGCTGATCGTCTCGTATTCCGGGCCGCCGTAGAAGGGCATCACTTTCTGGCCGCGATATTCCGTCTCGACCACGCGCTTGCAGCGCACGGTGCAGGCAAAGCACGTGTCGTTCTCTTTCAAGATCGTGTCGGCCAGCTTCTCGCCGCTGATGTCGTCGGCCTTCTCGAAATAGCCGCTGGTATAGTTGAACGTGGGTAAGGTGCCGATGGCGTTCTGGAAGCCGACGACGCTGGCGGTGCCGTAATCCTGCAGGCCTTTCACGTCGCCGTTGTTGGGAATTTCTTTCGTGCCTGATCGGTTGAGCTCGGCAATCGCGGTCTTGTCGGCGAATTCGGGTTTCTGCGTGCCGCGCACGACAATGGCTTTCAGATTCTTGGAGGCCATGACCAGACCCAGGCCGGTACGGCCAAAGGCGCGATTGCTCATGTTCATGATCGCCGCAAAGCGCACGCCCTTTTCGCCCGCCGCGCCGATCTGGATCACTTCGGCCTTGGGTTCGCCGAGTTCTGCTTTGATCTTCTTCTCCGTCTCGCCCGTGCTGAGGTCGGTGCCCCACAAGTGCGCGGCATCCCGTAACTCAGGCTGGCCGTCTTTGATCCAGAGATAGACCGGCTTGGGCGATTTCCCGGTAATGACAATGCCGTCGAAACCGGAGAACTTCAACTCGGCAGGCCAGAAGCCGCCCGTCTGGGCATCGCCCACCAATCCGCTGAGCGGGCTTTTGGCCGTGGCATTGGCCCGGCTCTGCCCGGAGATCGAGGCGCCCGTCGAACCGCTGACGAAGAACGACAACGTATTCTCCGGCCCCAGTGGATCGGCGTGCGCGGGCGTCTGCTTCAGCAGATAATAGAGGCCCATCGCGCTGCCGCCCCAATATTTGCGATAGAACGCTTCTTCGGGTTGTTCGATCGAGATGCCCTGCGGGCCACGCGTCAGATCAACATGCAGAATCTTTCCCGCAAAACCATGCATTGCGATTCCTCCCTGAGGTGAGTGGCGATCACTACGTAGTCCTTCGCTTGCACTTATACGTTAAAGTTAATTCTACCAGATTGGCAACGTTAGGCTGGTCGTCAACAATCAGAACCTTGGGATCACGAGATTTCGCCTTCACACCGCACTGCGCACGCGCAGCGGGTGCAAGTGTCCTTCAGCCCTCTGGTTACACTTCCTCGGCAAAGCGTCCCTTGAGCCGGTTAAAGACAAAGAAACCGATCAGCAGCACGATCAACGCCGTGAGCGCCGTGCGCAGGAAGAAGTCCCAGCCGATCGAACGACCATGATAGAGGAGATCCCGGTACGTCGCTACGATCGAGGCCATGGGATTGAGAATATACGTCAGGCGCTGGACCGGCACGTCCAGACCCAGCACGGTGCGCGACTCCGGCAGCAGATTCACATCCCAGATCACGGGCGTGACAAAGAACCACGCCAGAATCAACACTTCCATGATCTGTTGCACATCCCGATAAAAAACGTTGAGCGCCGCCAACAGCAGGCTCACGCCCTGAATGAAGATCATTTCCACCAGCAGCACGACCGGCAGGAACAGCACGTAGGGCGTAAACTGCACACCCAGCAGCCACGCCAGCACAAAGTAGACCGGCAACGCCACCAGGAAATTGACCAGGTTCGACAACATGATCGAGATGGGCAGCACGGCGCGAGGAAAATAAACCTTCTTGATCAGATAGCCGTTGTTGACCACGCTGCCCACGCCGCCCATGATCGAACCCGAGAAGAAGTTCCACGGCAGCAGGCCGCACAAAATGAAGGCGGCATAGTCACGCCGATTGCTCTGGCCGAGCATGACGGTGTAGACCACCGTAAACACCAGCATCATCAAAATGGGATTGAGCAGCGACCAGGCGATGCCCAGCACGGAGTTCTTGTAACGTACCTTCAAGTCGCGGACGGTCAGGTTGTACAACAGTTCGCGATACTGCCACAATTCAACCAGGCTCGTGCGCATGATCACCTTCGAGGAGTTGCGCCAGGGCAGCGGCGCGGAGTTCAGGGCGCGGGGCGCGAATGGCGTCATACACACCCAGCAGACGGCGGGCGGCATCATCCCAACTGAAACGGTTGATGGCGCGGGCCTGCAATGCTCGACCCAGCTCGCGCGCCCGAGCGGGATGCTGCACCAGTTCGTTAATTCGATCAGCCAGCGATTCGGCGCTGCCGCGTTCGGCATACAAGCCAAAGTGCGCCATGAATTCGCGGGCCTGCGGCGTATCAAAGGCTACCGTGGGCAGCGCACACGCCATGTAGTTTAGAATCTTGCCCGCGCCCTCAGTCAAAGATAATTTGGGGGCTAAAGCAATATCGCCCACGCGCAGATAACGCGCGGCCTGGTCGTACGGCACGCGGCCCGTAAAGGTCATGTGATCGAGCGGGCCGTCCTGGGCAGCCTCGGCACGGAAGTGATCGTGATTGGGGTAGCCCATGATTAGAAAATGCGCGTTGGGGTGAGCGGCCACGACCTGGCGTGCTGCGTGCACAATGTGATAGGTGCCCTGATATTGCGCCAAGAGACCCAGATAGATGATCACCGTTCGGTCGCGCGGGATGCCCAGCTGATCTTTGATCGCGTCCACGTCAGCCTGATCGGCCGGCGCGCGCGGACGGAAGAAATCGGTATTGACGCAATCGGGCAGTGGCACCACGCGGTGGGCTTGCGCCTTCAGGCTTTCACGCAGCAGCTGCGCGCTGTGCCGCGACGAAGTGAGGATGGCCCGCGGCAGGCGGTCGATGCGCTGCTCCAGCGTACGGAAGAACCACTCGCGCTTGCCGCCCGGCCGCACAAAGTGATGATCCAGCATCTCCGCCGTCAGGCTGCCTTGATAGTCAAAGACCAGCGGCGTGCCCGTCACGGCGCTGACCAGGCGGCCAATCAACGCGCCTTCATGCAAATGAGCATGAATGATGTCGGGCTTCAGCCGCAGCGCCGTTTTCAAGGCCGTCCATGAAAGCAAGGCATCAAACGCTACTTTGTGTCGCGACGAACCGACTTCGTAATCGGCATGCCACGGAGTGGCGCGGGTGCGGATAATCTTCAATTCGGGCAGATCGCGCCCTTTGAAGTACGTCACGACAGTAACGTGGTGCCCGCGCTTTTGCAGCACACGCACCTCTTCGAGGATACGAACGTGACAGCCGTAATCCCCGAAGAAAGATGTGGGGGCAATCATGAGGACGTTGTAAGTCATAATGAACTATGAACAATGAACAACACCCGGCTCGTGCGCCCCGGCAGGTAGGGCCGGATAGGGCGAAGCGCAACGCGGGTACACGTCTGATCAATGTTCAAGTGATCCCTGATCTTTGGTTAGTTGATCCCCGATCAATTTCAATTTCTTCTCACGCGGCCAACGCTTGATCTCCAACTCGCGCCTCTGCGCTGCGATCCGATCGGGTTGTTCCTCGGCATACACCAACTTCACTGGGCCGTGCATCCGGGTATAGCGCGCCCCGCGCCCGGCATTGTGCACCTTCACGCGTTGTACGACATCCACCGCCCAACCGGTGTAGAGCGATCCATCGGCACATTCGACAATATAAACGTAGGGCATCACTTGGGCTTATTGTTCTTCGTATTCATGCCCCAGCCCGGCGCCAGAGGATTTAAACGCGGCAGTTCACGCGGAGGACCAAAGCGTGCTTCTTCGTCGCTCCAAGGACGATGTGGGCGTTCGCTCAGCCAGATCACCCACTGTTCAGCCGCGGTCCGCAACGCGGTCTTCAATTGAACGCCATCCTCGGCTTCGACCAGCTGACGCACTTCGCGCAGGGCTTCCAGGAAAACGTCCAACTGGCGCAAGACTTCCACACGGTTTTGAATCAGAGCTTCACCGGCATCGATCGCCGAATCAAACAATGGCCCGGTGACCTGCTTAAAGATCACTCCACCGAGCGGGATCAAATCCTTCCACAGGCTGGAACGTGTGGCGGCCAGCAGCACGGCCCCCGAGACCAAACCCGGCATCCCCTCAGCCAGGGCTAACAAGACATCATGCTCTCCTGCATCCATGAAATAAGTGCGCGCGCCAAGTGCGCGCGCCAGGTCACTGCCGGCCGTCAACGCCCGCTCCGAGGTATTGACCTCGGCCAGCAAACACAACACCGCGCCATGGAACAAGTCTGCCCGCGGCTCACCCTCCACGGCCGCATCGGGATGCAGGACCAGGTGTGCCACCAAATAGGGCAGACGCTCGGTCAGGAATTCAGCCGCCCAGCGCTGTGGCGCACCTGCAACCGGCGCCAGGGCCAACACCACAGCGTTGGCAGGTGGCTGCTCGCCTAACGCTTGCAGCGCCTCCTGCAATTGCAACAGTGGCGCATTCAAGATGATCAGAGTCGCGTCACGACAACCCGCGGTGAAGTGGGACTCTACACGATCGACCTTGCCCAATCGCGACGCCTCACGCCGTCGATCAGCGTCTGCATCAACGCCCACCACTACGACATCGGAAGCGTGGAGTTTGAGTGCCAGGGTCAGCGCAATTCCTACCGTATCCAGTCCTACAACCGCAACCTGCTTGCGTGCCATAGTTCACCTCAATTCTCGTTGTCGGCCTGCTGCAACAACTGCAACAGCGGATCGTGTGGACCGCGGTCATACTCCTGATGATGCCGGATCAAAGCGATCGTGACCGCAGCGCAGCCACACGCCGCCGCTTTCTCTGCGGCAATCTCTGGATGCTGATAAGCAATCGCCAGCATCCGATCGATTCCACGCGCGGCCCGGTAGTCGAGCCGTTGCCGGCGGGCGGACCAAGCGGGCGCTAGCTGCCGCAGCAGCACAATCAAGGCCCGTACCACCGGCCCGTTCGGCCCCAGCGCCTTGCCCGCATCATGCAGCAGCGCCGCTGTCAGCACGTCCGATCGATCGACGCCCGCCCGTTTGAGATCGTGCATCACCTGCAGGCCGTGCCATTGCAAATCGCGCGGCAACGAGTGAAACCACGCGCGCGCCAGTGGATTTAACACCGCATCGGCCTCGCATCGTTCCGCAGCGGACACCCGCGCGAAGACGCCGCCGAAAAATTGCCGGAAGCGATAGAAAAGTCTCACAATCCCAACAAGAGTCGTCCCAAGGTCGTCACCACAGGCATCACGATAAGGCTAATGGCACTTTGACCACCAAAGATCGGCAGGATCATGATCAGCAGGAGGAACATGCCATACTGATTCAACGTCGCCATGACATGGTCATACTGCGCAGGCAGCAACATTGCCAGAATCTTCGAGCCATCCAACGGCGGCACCGGGATCATATTGAACACGGCCAGCACCAGGTTAATATACATCAATAAGAGCAAGACCTCTGCCACCACTGGCACACGCAACGTGCTCAAATTCAAACGGAATAAGACCGCCGCTACAATCGCCAGCAGCACGTTCATCACCGGACCGGCCAAAGCGACTACCAGGACGCCAGCGCGCAGATTGGGGGCTTTACGCAAGGCATAGGGATTGAACTGCACCGGCTTGGCCCAGCCAAACCCAACTACAGCCAATAACAGTGTGCCGATGACGTCGAGATGTCGCAGCGGATTTAACGTATAGCGGCCTTGATAGAGCGGCAGATTGTCCCCCAGCTTCACCGCTGCCCAGGCATGCCCAAACTCGTGAATGGGCAGACACACCAACACGATCACTAAAAACGCGATCAACGCCTGGATGAACGTATCAAAACCCGAACCTAAAGACGGTAGCAGCATATTCACCTCCCAAAGCGCAAAGATTATAACACAGTCAAAACCGCCATCCCAGACAGAAACCGGTCAGTGGTTTCACCTTTTGCGTTTTACGTGTTACACTTTCCCCAGTCCTTCCAGGAGCCTTTGTCATGCCGACGTTCGATGACTTCCTCACCAAACAACAAGCTCGCTTCATGGATGAGCTGGCGACGTTTGTCGCACAGCCCAGCATCGCCGCCACGGGGCAGGGCATAACTGAGATGGCCGCCCTGGTACAGCAGCGCCTGGAACAGCTGGGGGCGGCTGTGCAACAAATTCCCACCGGCGGTGCGCCGATCATCTATGCCGAGCTCGGCGACGGTCCGCGTACTTTGCTGATCTACAACCACTATGACGTGCAACCCCCCGATCCGATCGCTCAATGGACCACCCCGCCTTTTGTGCCGAGTGTGCGCGATGGCAAATTCTATGCGCGGGGCGTCTCCGACAACAAAGGCGATCTCGTTTGTCGCCTCCAGGCGATCGAGACATGGCAAAAAACGATCGGGCCGCTGCCTTTGAAAATCAAGTGGGTCATCGAAGGCGAAGAGGAAATCGGCAGCCCGCATCTGCCTGCCTTCGCCCAGGAGCACGCCGCCCGGCTGCAAGCCGATGGCTGCTTGTGGGAAACCGGCGGCAAAAACGAAAATGACCAAGTGATGCTGACCCTGGGCTTGAAAGGCATTCAGTATCTGGAACTACGCGTGCGCAGCGGCCAGCGCGACCTGCATTCGGGCTATGCCGCCATCGCACCCAGCGCAGTCTGGCGCCTGGTTTGGGCGCTCAATACCCTGAAGGATCAGAACGATGAGATTCTGATCGATCACTATTACGATCATATTCGCGCGCCGGGCGACGCCGAGCTGGCCATGCTCAAA
>JAUQXC010000116.1 GCA_030834825.1 Thermoflexales bacterium | reverse complement strand
TCCGATTGAAATGCTCTGGCGTCACTTCCGTCGAGAAGTGACCCATGGCGAACTCTTTGAAACGGTCGAGGCTTTGCTCCAAGCCAGTCGCGTTTTCTTTGAACGGTGTAATCAGCACTTGGCGCAAGTGCTTTCGATCATGGGGTCTCATGCTACAGAAGTTTCTTGATTGCACTTAGGGTTGTTCTGGCAGCGCGATATAACGCCGGTTGATCTGCCCTCGATCAAACAAAGGATCGAAGACGATCTGCGCGCCACCTTCACCCTGCCCGATTTGCAGAATCACCCAACCTTCTACTTCACCGCCGGGATACAGATATGCCTGCAATGCCGGTTCGGGATCGACGATGGCCGGCGCGCCATAGAGCACATTCCGGTCGCCCAGCGCTTTGAACGAGCCGCTGCCAATCATGACGACCTGATCTTTCGGGTTGAGGTTCTTGACGCGCGCCCGCACCGCGAGATACTCCATCCCTTGGGCGGGTGGATCGTTGAATTGATTCGCAGCCTGCGCCAGCTCATACGCCCTGTCACCACGAATCACTTCCAGCACCGTTAGCTGCCAATCAGTGGCGATCACTGTCTCGCCCAGCGCAGCGGGTTGTTGGGGCGTCCGACCGAGATCGGTGGGAGCCATCTGGCTGAGCCGAGGATCCACTGCCAACACGGTGTCCGGCTGCAAGGCGATAAAGACCGGACGATCTTGGCCGCTGCCCAAGAGATCGAACTCCACCAGCAATTGAGCTTCGCCGCGACCGATCTCATACACGATCCAGCCTTCGATCTCGCCGCCGGGTAATAGCCCGGCCTGCAGTTGGGGATCGGGGGGCACTAAGCCCGCCGGCAGATAGCGCGTCAAACGATCGCCCGTCAGTTTAAAATCGCCGCCGCTGACGTAATGCAGCTGCCCGTCAGTATGCAGGCTCTTGGCGCGCACCTTGATCAGCAGATATTCCCTGCCGTCGGGCGCCGGTGGATTGAATTGATTCGCATCGTGGATCAGCTGTGCCGCTTCAGCACCACGCTTGGACTCGAGCAGTTGCACCTGCCAATCGCCCGCTTGCATGATCGCGTCCGGCGGCAGTGGATGGCCGCGATCCTGGCCGGGTTCGGGGGTCGCGGTCGGCGTAGGAGTTGGCGTGAAGGTAGGTAGTGAGGTTGCTGTCGGAAGCGGTGTGGCCGTTGGCGGCCTGCGCGTGGCTTCCGGCGTATAGGTGGGTTGATTGATCGCCGTAATCACCGTGGGCGCAAGACGACTTACCAACAACGCTGCGACCACGATGCCCGCGCATACAAAGACCACGCCCAACCCGACGATGATCAACTCCTTGCGGGCCAGTCCGAAGAGACGGTTCGGCTGATTGGAGGAAGACATGGGTGTGCTCCGTGCTGCATGAAACGTGATGCCTAGGGCGTGATTGAGAAACCGGGTTTCTCCGCGCTAGCCATTCAATTTCATTCGGAATGTAGAAACCCGGTTTCTTCATTACTTCGCTTGCACCTTTACCTTGAACAGAATCACCCGATCGCCCGCCAGGCCGCCATCGCGGCCGATGAGGGGGATGCGGCGCTGGCTCGTCATACCGTACATTCCCGTTTCGATGAAATAGTCGCCGGGCGGCAGGTCATCCGGCACTTTGATCTGATAGGGATCGTTGATCGCTTGTCCCGCAATCCATTTTGGAATCCACAGCTGTGTGGGGAACGCGCCGCCCATGGGCGTGTAGTCTTTTTGGGCGCGCAGTTGATTGCCGCCGTCGATGAGATGCACGAAGATCGTATACGGCTCAGCCACCTGCTGCTGCGCCAGCCAGTTCAACCCCACCTCGATCGTTTCTCCCGGCTTCACCGTGAACGACGGCAGTTCGGCCTGATGCGCCACTCCGTTCGCCGTTGCGCCCAACAACGCGACTTGCGCGTTGAAATCCGCGATGGCTGTGTCTGGTAAATTCGCATGCGGGCGAGTTGCCTCAGTCACCCGTAGCGCTTGCAACGGCACCGGCTGCAACACAGCTTGCCCTGTGCTGAGATCGCTGAAGCCTAGCTTCAATTCGTAGTCACCCAGTGGTATCCCAAACGCGATGGGGATCTCGTAGCGTTCGACGACAACCTCATTGGGCCACCATTCCGGTGTGAGCAAACGCGAATCCGTCGTCCAGCGAAACTCACGATCGCCCGATGTGCTGGGCGCGCCCAGCGTGGCATACGGCATCAAGATGTGCGTTGGCGTGATGGAGGCGCGCATGGCCAGGATAAGCTGCGCGCTTTGTCCCGCTTCGACGGAACCTCGATCAAGCGAGTAGCCCAATATCTCGATCGTGTTCTCACCCTCACCGGCCTTGACGTTCAACGCATGATCGAGCGGCGGCAGGCGCGTCTCGCCCGGCGGCACGACGCGCCACATTGGACCCTCAGGACGCAACCGGAACAGGCGGCCCTCCACAACCGGGCGACGGTAGTCGGCCAGATACACCGGCCCTTCGTTGAGATGCGCGAAGACGTTAGCCAGCCAAGGGTTAAGCGACGGATCTGGTGAATCAGTCGTCACATAGATCGGCTTTACATCCGCTGTGTTTAACATGCGCCCTTCCGTGTACTGCGCTACCCACAACGGCGTCATCGCCTCCCAGGGCGCCAGTAACACTGCGTGCTCGCCTTTGCCTGCAAAACGGTCGAAGACCGTATTGACCCAATCGCCGCCTGCCGTGTAAGCGCGCAATGAGATGCGCGGGAATGTCTCGACGAGTTTGCCGATCGGGAAGAGCAGCAACACCGCGAGCAGCACGCCCCGCAAGACTTCGGAAGTCTGAAGGTCACCATCGCCCACGCGCCCACGCCGCCGAAGACAGCCAGCATCATGAACGGCAGCATCAGGTAAGCCATTACGTCTTGCACCGTATTAATGATGAAGAAGTA
>JAUQXC010000115.1 GCA_030834825.1 Thermoflexales bacterium | reverse complement strand
CCGAGATCGCTTTTAGCACTTTCAGCGTAAGGACTTTGACGTTCAATTCTTCGCGTTGGGTTCCTGCCAAGCCGATCGGTCCCACACAGCTCGGGCAACCCGTCTCGCAACGGCACTGCGCTACCACATCGTACGCTGCCCGCAGCAATTGATCGTGCAGGTCGAACAGCTCCTCACTCAAGCCGATGCCCGCCGGAACCCGATCGTAAATCGTAATCGTTGGAAGTTCGGTAAAAGCCGATCGGGCTTCGGCAATCACGCCGATGTCACGCGGATCGCACATCAAATACAACGGCGCGATCTCGCCCAGCACGTGACCCAAGCCGCTGAGCGCTCCCCGCAAGCCGGTCGCCGCTTCAACCCGATGATGACACGCGCGGCACAACGTGATCAAATTTTCGGGGGTGTTCGCCAACCGATCGTTCCGGTTTCCATCTCGCACGTACCCAAACTCGCGAAACGGTCGTAGATGATGCACGTCATGCGATCGGTCAGGTGGTTCTCCCGCTCCACACTTGCGACAGCGATGCCCATCACGCGTCAGGATCTCTTCGCGGACTTTCTCCCAATCAGGACCATAATCGTTGGGCGCGAAAAGCACACCCGCGGCGATGAGCTGATCGGTCACGTCCGGCGCCAGGCAGAACCAGTAAGCCGTGGTATGCAGCTCTTGTTCCGGCAGTTGAATCTCACCCCAGCCCAGCGTTTCATGCGTGTACAACTTGATCTTGCGGAAGCCGGTGGTTTGCGACGTGATGAGCACTTCGCCAACACTCTTGATTGTTGTCGCACGCTCCGCGTCAACGCGCTCATGTTCCTCTTCCACATCGACGTTCGTCGTAGTACTGGCCTCCGTGTAATAATCGACAGGCGCAGGAGTCACAAAAGCCTGGCCCGGCTCCCAATCAAGCCGGTTGACGATGAACGATTGACCTTCGTGAATGTAGACAGCGCCTGCGTGCACCAGTGTCCCCGCTGAATCCCGATCGATCTGTCCGATAGATCGGGCGCGTGCTTCCGTTTGATCGAGAATCACGATCGTATCCGCGGTGCTTGTCCGCAGCGAGATACCGCTGGCCGGATATTGATCGGCCAACCAGAAATAGCGATCGGGCAAATTGGGGCGCGCCGCCGCCTGTTTGCTCAAGAGGCCTTCTTCGACCAGCGCTTCCAGCAACTCGTCCGTCTGCGCAAAACGACCGAATTGTTCGCCTGCTTCGAAGGGCAACTCGAACGCCGCGCACTTGAGGTGATTACTGAGGATGACCAAATTATCAGGTGCGACGAGGCCGTGTTCGGGCGATCGCTCAAAGAAGTAACGTGGGTGCGTGATAATGAACTGATCGAGTGGATTGGCGCTAGCCACGATGAGGGCCGCCGAGACGTTGGTCCGCCGGCCCGATCGGCCGGCCTGCTGCACGGTTGAAGCAATGGTGCCCGGATAGCCCGCCAGCACGGCCGCATCGAGTTGGCCGATGTCCACGCCCAACTCCAACGCATTGGTGGACACCACCCCGCGAATCGATCCATCCCGCAGGCCCTGTTCAATCGCACGTCGTTCCTCCGGCAAATAACCGCCGCGATAACCGTGCACCGTGGCCGGATTGCCGTCCCCAGAGGTGATGCTCTCGCGCAAGTAAGTCAACAGCACTTCCGTCGTAAGTCGCGCCCGCGCAAACACGATCGTCTGTACGTCGGCTTGCAGGAAGCGCGCAGCAATGTCGCGGGATTGCAGCACCACCGATCGACGCTGGCCGATGGCGGGATCGATCAACGGCGGGTTGATCAGGATCCAGTGCTTCTCGCCGCGCGGCGCTCCGTCGTCAGCGGTCAACGTGATCGGTTCTTCGATCAGGCGTTCGGCCAGCTGCTGCGGATTCGCAATGGTGGCCGAAGTGAGGATGAACTGCGGCGACGATCCGTAGAATTTGCAGATGCGCTTGAGACGTCGCAGCACATTCGCGAAGTGACTGCCGAAGATGCCCCGATAGGTGTGCAATTCGTCGACGACGATGTAGCGCAGCGCTTGGAACAATTGCACCCACTGGGTGTGATGCGGCAGAATGCCGGTGTGCAGCATATCGGGATTGGTGATGACGATGCCGCCGGCGCTGCGCGCGGCTTTGCGCCGTTCGCGCGACGTATCGCCATCGTAAGTCTGCACGGCGATCGCGCGCGGCAGATCGTGGATCAGTTCGCTCAACGCCGTCAGCTGATCGTTGGCCAACGCCTTTGTCGGAAAAAGGTAAAGCGCGGTCGCGGTAGGATCGCGCAGCAGGGTGTTGAGCACGGGCAGGTTGTAGCACAGGGTCTTACCCGAAGCCGTCGAAGTCACCACGCAGACGTGTTCACCGCGCAGCACACTATTGAGGGCTGCGGCCTGATGCGTGTAGAGTTGAGGGATGTCACGGGCGCGCAGCGGCTCGACCAAGCGCGAGTCGAGCGCCGCTGGAAAAGGCGCATACTGGCCGGGTCGTGCAGGCACGCGTTCCCAGGCGACCACATCGCGCATGAAGGCTCGATCGGCGCGAAGTTGAAGGAGAAGGGATTCAAGTGACATATCAAAGCTCAAACTGCGGAGATCAGGGTGCCGTCATTATAGCACGCACGTTCTTACCTCCTATCCTAAACAGCCTGACGCCTCTACACAAATTGTCTTTAAACCCGTAGATCAGGCATCCTTAGCATGAGGCTGCGTTAACCACAAAGTTTAAAACGCCCTCTAACGCAATGCTAACACTTCGCATGTATGGCTCTAACACAGGTCGTGTATCCTAGGCGCAGTTCTGAGGAAGACACATCTACACTGCGCGGCAGCGCGGTGCAAGTGTCAGACCGCAAAATCACATATCAAAAGGATTGGGGAGGTTACCATGTCTCGTAATATGCTTGTCCGCACCCGTGAGCCGTTTTTTATGCCTTGGAGCGCTGCAATGAACGCGCTGTTCAACGACGCGCAGGTGAATCCGCGCTCAGCCGAATGGGCGACGACTTGGGGCGTAGGTTCACGCCTGCCGTTGAACATCTACGCCGACGCCGAAGGTTACACCTTCGTGGCGCTGGTGCCTGGGGCACGGGCCGAAGAGTTGAATATTGAAACCGAAGGAAACACGGTGAAGATCAGCGGTGAGCTGATTGCGCCGGCCATTTCCGCCGACGAGAAAGTCCGCACCCTGCGCAATGAGATCGGTTTCGGCAAGTTCAACCGCGCGTTCGAGATGCCTGAAGAGATCGACGCCGACAAGATTGAAGCGAATCTGGATAACGGCGTGCTGACCGTCCGCGTGCCCAAGGCCGAGGCCGTGAAGCCACGGTCGATCAAGGTGCAGGCAAAATAGTTATCGGCAGTTAGAAATCAGTGGTTGGAAGAGCCGCTCTGGCAACAGGGCGGCTTTTTTGTGGCTGACGAATCGCTCAGTGTTGATCAATTTCTTCCAGCGCGCAGGCAATGGCTTCTTCAAGCGTCAGCTTCCGACCACTTTCCCAAGCCTGTGCAAACGCCCCCGCGTCGAGTTGAGCCTGCGCGAGATTGAGGTAGGGGTCGAGTTGACTCCTTTCGTCAGGCGACAACGGCGAACCAAGCGTTTCACGCCAGGCCTCTGCCGCTCCCAAGCTCCGCGCTGCGTAAAGGAACTGACCACGAATGATAGCCACCTCAGCCAGCGCCTCAACATTTGAGATCATGCCGGATTTGTCGCCCTGTTCACGCGCCAACGCAAGGCTCTCTATCAGAGCCGAGGTCGCGCGAACCAGGTCACGCTGCTCCAGCCAAGCTAAGCCAAGATTATTAAGCGCCGAGGCAATTCCACGCCTATCGCCGATCTTGCGCCGCAAATTCAAACTGTCTTCATGTAAAGCGACGGCCTGCGGATAAGCCCCTTGCAGACGCGCGACGATCCCCAGGCTGTTGAGGGCATTGGCAATGCCTGCCACATTGCCGATCTCACGATACAAGCTCAGGCCCTGTTCGTAAAACGTCTGCGCCTGCGCCAGGTCGGCCTGATGGCGGGCCACATTTCCCAAGTTGCTCAGCGCTTGAGCGACAGCATGTTGATCACCCAGCCGCCGCGAAATGACCAGGCTTTCCTCAAAAAACAGCTTGGCGCGTTGATAGTGGCCCCGACGCCGGGCGATAATGCCCAGGTTGTTCAAGCCGTTGGAAATGCCCCTTTGATCCCCAGACTCGCGCCACAAAGTCAAACTCTCTTCCAGCCATAAGCTGGCTTGTTCCAGATCGCCTTGATCCCTGACGATCAGACTTAGGCTGTTCAGCGCCGCCGCTATGCCAGATTTGTTCCCTAGTTCTCGCTGCAGCGCCACGGCTTGCTGCGCAAACGCCACAGCGTGTGATAGATCGGCCTGAGCGCGAGCCAGCCGGCAGGCGCCATCGACAATGTCGGCGCGCGCGGCTAACGCTAAGACCGGACCGTGCATCAACACCCGCTCCAACCATTGGCGTCCTTCAGTCAAGTGACCGCGCAAATACCAGAAACGCTGCAACGCCGCACCCAGTCGTGCAGCGCTTTCGACCCGTCGATTATCGAGTGACCACTGCAAAGCAGCCCGCAAATTGTCATTCTCGATCTCAAGCTGTTTCAACCAGCTGGCTTGCTCTTTGCCCACCAGCTGAGGCTCAGCCTCGCCGGCGAGCTGCAGAAACCAGGCCAGATGCCGTTCATGCGCTTGTTCCAGCCCGCCCGCCTCACCTAGTTTCTCTTGACCATACTGGCGCAAGAGTTCGTGCAAAGCGTAACGCCCGGTGACCTCGCGCTGCACGAGTGACTTATCGATCAGCGTCGCCAGCATCGCCGCAGAAGCGCCGGCAACGGGTTGGGCCGCCTCCACTTGAAAGCCGCCTCGAAAAACGGAAAGATGGCTAAACGCCAATTGTTCATCATCCCTCAACAGCCGCCACGAATGCTCGAAAGCGGCCCACATGCTGCGATGGCGATCGGGCACATCGCGCAGTCGCGTCGCCAACGCCCGCAGATCACCAGCGATGCCGTCGGCAATTGCGGCGCATGATTGGACATTGATCGTTGAGGCAGCCAGCTCGATCGCCAAGGGCAGCCCTTCCACCAGGCGGCAAATGCGGCCTACCGCTGCGGTATTCTCCAACGTGAGTTGAAACTTGCGCTGCAAACGTTGCGCCCGCTCACTAAACAGCTGCACGGCCTGATAACGTTCGAGGTCGGTTGTGCCGTCCCCGGCCGGGTAGTCGAGTCCTTCCAGTTCAAACACGCGCTCGGCCTGTAACGCCAGCCGCTCACGCGAGGTGATCAGCAATGTAATCTGCGGCGCTTGTTGAATGATGCGCTTAATGAGCTCAACATGGGCCAGTAGATGTTCGAAGTTATCGAGGACCAGCAGCAACTCACGTGAACGCAGATGATCGATGAGTTGTTGTTCGGGACTCACTTGCTGTTCGAGCGGCAAGCCCAGCGTCGCCAGGATCGTGGCGGGTAATAAATCGGCGGAGATGAGCGCCGCCAGTGGAACGAACACGGCGCCGTCGTCGAAGATCGGAGCCGTGGCTGTCAATGCTGCCAGCGCCAGGCGAGTCTTGCCCATGCCACCCGGCCCGCTGATCGTCAGCAAACGCTGTGCCGGATCAGACAAGAGATCGCTCAACTCGGTCAGCTCAACGTCACGTCCGATCAACTTTGTGGTTATGCTCGGCAGCTCGGTCGATCGGGAAGAAGGGACCTCCTCAAGCGGAAGACCTGCCCGAATCTGCGCGATCAACTTCTGCGTCGCCGGTGAAGGTTCCACCCCAAACTGTTCTGCCAGAATGCGGCGGCAGGTCTCGTACTGCACCAGCGCGGCACTGCGTTGACCTGCGCGCGCCAATAAGCGCATCAAGTGGGCATAGGCCGTTTCATCCCAGGGTTCCACTTCGATCAGGCGCAGCAGCAGTTGCCGCGCCCGCGTCGAATCGCCCCACCGCTCGTGATAGTGTGCCAAGTGTGTCAGCGCTTCCACCGCCTGTTGATGCAGGGCTTCGCGTTTCACCACCAACCATTCCTCAAACAGCACACTATCCACAGACGACAACTGCGCCAGAAAGTCGCCGCGATAGAGCGCCACGGCTTCTTCCAAGCGCACGGCACACGCCGGGCAGCGTGAGATATGCCGGTGCCGATGTTTGGCGCAGGTCTCCAACAGACTTACAAAACGGGTCACGTCGAGGGTGTAATCACTGGCTGGGTTGAATTGCAGCGTATCGCGCGTGGTCACCAGAAACGGCGCGGCGGAATCACCGGGGCCGATCGTGTCCCGCAAGCTCGCCAGCACTTGCCGCAAACTCGTGCGCGCCGCCGCATCCGGCGTCTCCGGCCACAACAGGCCCACGATCGTATCACGTTGCTGTGATCGACCCGCTTCAACGGCGAGGTAAGCCAGCAAGGCGCGCGCCTTGTTGTAGGCAAAGCTGCTGACAGCTTGCCCGTCAATGACGACTTGCAACGGCCCCAAGAGTGAGAGTGTGAGGTGCGGCATACGTCAAATGTGTGAAAGATATTACAAGATCAGGACTCTTTTGATTGTATCACTATCACGTTTTTATCACGCAGGTTTGATATCGTAGTCACTGTAGCCAAGTGAAACTTTGTCGAGGTCCAGTGAACTCATCCAACGAGCAACGTCGTTATCATGCTTACCTGCTGCGCCTGTGGCAAACCGGTGAAGACGAAACTAGCGTATGGCGTGTCATGTTGGAAGATCCGCGCACCGGTGAGCGGCACGGTTTTGCTGATCTGGCTGGCCTGTTTGCCTTTCTGAACGACAGGTGCAGCGCTGACGAACAAAATAGCTGAACAACTAACACCCAGGGAGGAAATATGTCACGCATCATTCGATCGTTGATCTTATTCTCGTTGTTGCTTGCCCTGCCGCTGCCCGTCAGCGCCCTGTCTGTACCACGCCCATCTGAGCCACGAGGGCCAACTGCTCCAACGGCCGCCGCCTGGTATGACGGGGGAATCCAATATTCCTCTATCACCAACTGCGTCAGCATCATTCAAGGTTTTCCTTATCAAGAGTATGGCATCGGCACCTACACCGGCTTCTATGCCAATCCCGAAGCCGGCCAGCCCTCGCCCAATACTGTTTACTACGTTCACGTTGTTGTTGCGGGATTGGGGAACGCGTGCAGTGGTCAGCGCGCTTACATCGATCTCGGACTGCCGGCCAACACCACCCTGGCGATCGATGCCACCAACAAAGTGCGCTGCTATTACGATAACGTGGCTCTTCCGGCCAACGAATGCCCGCAGACCCTTCAACCATCCAGTTATAACTCCGGCGCTTACTGGATTCCCTCGGTAGATGCGGCACATGCCAATTTGTGGCCGATTCCCCAGGGACGAATTCTGGAAATTCAAGTTCCGGTCCGATCGAGCGCGCCACTGAGCAACAGTCCTTTGCAAGCTCACGTGTGGGCGCTCGATGGCAATAGCAGCCCCTGGCTGCGCCCACAGACGGGCATCTATGTCTTCAGCACTCAACCAACGATTTTCTATGCGGCACCTGCGACGATCTCGATCACGGTCAATTCGGCGTACTCGATCGGTTACCTGTACAACTACGGCCTCGGCGGCAATGCTTATTTCGATCTGGGCACGACTACCAGCTATGGCCTGTTCACCGATGGCCCGGTTGCCATACCTGCCGGCAACCCTGGCACAGGCTGGAAGGTCTGGACCGATTGGACACCGTTCGCTTTCCAACCCGATACGCTCTATCACTTCCGCCTGCGCTTTGAGGGCAGCGATGGGCAGACTTACCTGGGAGCCGATCAGACTTTCCGCACCTTACCCGCTGGACAAGTGACGATCGGCAACGGGCAAGCGGCGAGCTGCACCTCGTCCGCCTTGAACAGCGCTCTCGCCACGGCGCAGGAGATTCGCTTTGATTGCGGCACGCTGCCGATCACAATCACGTTACTCAGCGCACAATCGATCGGCTCGCCTGTGATGATCAACGGCGGCAACAAAGTGACGTTGGACGCGAACCATCTCGATCGGCACTTCCTGGTTCAGGCGGGCGCGGCCCTGACGTTGACGCAGATCACGCTGCAGAACGGCCAGAGTGCTTGCGGCGGCGCAGTAAGCGTAGCGGGCAATGCGCGCCTCACACTGAACGAGGCCCGCTTGATCAGCAATCACAGCAGTTCCCAGGGTGGTGCGGTGTGCGTAAATACGAACGGCACCGCGTCGATCGCGAACACGTTATTCATGAGCAATACCGCCGGGACGCACGGCGGCGCGATCGGGAACTATGGATCAACGTCGATCAGTAACAGTAAATTCACAGGCAATACGGCGAGCACCAACGGCGGCGGCATCGATACGACCGTGGCGCTGGAGCTGATCAACACCACCTTCATTAGCAACACGGCAGGCTTTCGTGGGGGCGGCGTCAACAACTATGTGGGGGCGATGTCCATCAGCAACAGCAGTTTCAGTTGGAATGTGGCGGGAGCGTATGGCGGCGGGGTATCCAATGATGCCGGGGTTGCGACGATCGGCGGCAGCACGTTCAATGACAACGCCGCACCCAACGGGGGCGGCCTGCAAAACTCCGGCACGCTCAATCTCACCAACAGCACCGTCAGCGGCAATCGCGCCAGTGCGGGCAATGGCGGCGGCGTATATTGGGTCGCCGGTTCGATCGGGTTGGTGAATACCACCTTGATCAACAACCTGGCTACCGCAGAGGGCGGCAACGTCTACGCGGGCGGCTCGGCCAATATATCCATCACACTGAAGAACACCCTTGTGGCACAGGGCGCACCCAACAATTGCGACGCGGCTGTTTCATCGCAGGGAAACAATCTAGACAGCGCCAATACGTGCGGGTTCAACGCGGCCGGCGACAAAATCAACGTCAATCCGCAGCTAGGCCCGCTGCAAAACAATGGCGGCGCAACCTGGACCCAGGCACTGCTGGCTGGCAGCCCGGCCATTGACGCAGGCACGAACAGCGGCTGCCCAATCACCGATCAACGCGGCGTGGCACGTCCCATTGACGGCAATCGCGACGGCAACGCCGTATGCGACATCGGCGCGTATGAAGCGCCACCCCAATGGCAGGTCTTCCTGCCGCTAGTGAAACGGTAAATCAAAATCAATTCAGCAAAGGGAGAAAACATCATGACTCACAAACCGAAATCCATGTTACTGATCGTATTGATTGCGCTGCTGATATTCAGCCCAGCCTGTGGCAGTCCGGCGGCGACCACCCCGTTAGCGACCGCTTCAACCCCGACGCCTGCGCAAGCGACAACTGAGGCACCAACGGCTGTGCCGGTCACACCCACGCCGGAGGTTCCGGCTGAACGCACGGTGCAGCTCGAAGCGCTGTACTACCAACAAACTAGTGAAGGCGCAAAAGGCGGT
>JAUQXC010000114.1 GCA_030834825.1 Thermoflexales bacterium | reverse complement strand
TGCCCCGAAGTGAAGCCGTATGATCGGCGCGGCAGCAAGCCGGTGTCGGTGAATGAGGTGATTCCGCTGCAAGTGGTCAATGCGTAACGGCCAGAGTCGGCTTTAAGCCGACTTCGATCGCCAGCCTGCGAGTTCACTCGCAGGGTATAAGTGAAAGCCTCCGTGGTCAAAGTGACTGCGGAGGCTTTTTTGTTGGCTGGCTACGTCTTTTGTTCCAGATGCTTGTTTCGTAACTCCCACTCATAGCACAAGATGCCATAGTTGGCTACATCCTCAAACCGGTCGCCTTTGCAGAAGTGCTCCCGTTGGATGCCCTCGAACGTCATCCCTATTTTTTGCATGACGCGGCCCGAAGCCGGATTACGCGTCACATAGCGGGCATGAATCCGATGCAACTGGAGTGTCGTAAACCCGTAGGCGAGCAAGGTAGCTGCAGCCTCGGTCGTGTATCCGTGGTTCCAGTAGGGCACGCCCAGCCAGTAGCCCAGTTCGCCACGCTGATGACGGCGACTGATGGTTAGGCCAATCGCGCCGCACACTTCTGTTGTAGCGCGGAGGACAATGGCAAAGGTCACGGCGTCACCCGCATTGAAATTCTCGGGATGAGCGGCGATCCATTGCTCAGCCGCGCCATCCGGATATGGATAAGGAATGTTCAAGGTGGTGTCGGCAACTTCATGTACCCCTGTCAGTCGCTGCACTGTTGGTGCGTCGGCCAGGCTAAAGGGCCGAAGGATGAGGCGTGCTGTGTCAATCGTTGGCTGTAGCATAGGCTGGGTTCCTTCTCGGTTTCAGCTTGCCATTTGTTGAATTGTTGTGCGCAATCGATCGTGTACCGGATTAGATCCAGCGTCTCAGCTTTTGGCTCACACGCCGCTTCATTAACTTGCTTCCAGGGTGACGGCTGTCAGATTCATGGTCAACAGAACGCCTGGCTTGGGCAGCTCATTGACTCCAATCACGGTTCGCGCAGGTCGATGCTCGCCCAGCTGCTCGATATACGCGCGATTCATACTCTCGAAATCTTGCATATCTTTGAGGAAGACATTGACGTGGAGGACGTGATTCAAATCAGATCCCACCGCTTCGAGCATGACTTTGAACGATTCCAGAATCTGCTTGGTCTGCGAGTACACGTCTGGGCCAGCCAATTCACCCGTCGCAGGATCGACTCCCGCCGTACCGCCGATGCTTATGAACTGACCCACCTTCGCGATATGGTTATAGGGACCGATGGGGTGAGGCGTGTTGGCCGGCGTGAAAGTCTCTACTCTCGATGACATGTTCCCTCCCAAAAGCGTCGCTTGTCGCTAATCTTGTTCAAGACGCGCCCGCTCGCCTATGAATGTATCTTGGGCGAGTCATGTTCTCTGGCGAAAGCGCGTCGTCCAACTCGGCTTTGGTGAGATAGCCTTTTTCCAACACGATGTCATACACCGAGCGCCCGGTGGTCATGGCGGTGCTGGCGATCTCGGTGGACTTTTCGTAGCCCAGCAAGGGATTGAGCGCTGTCACCAGCCCGATGCTATTCTCCACCATCCGGCGGCAGACCTCGCGGTTGGCGGTGATGCCCTTGATGCAATGCTCGGCCAGGGTGCGGCAGGCCCGGCCAAGCATATCGAGCGAGGTGAACAGGTTATAAGCGATCACGGGCTCCATCACGTTGAGTTCGAGTTGCCCTGCTTCGGCGGCCAGCGTCACCGTCAGATCGTTGCCGATCACTTCAAACGCGACTTGATTGACCACTTCGGGGATGATGGGATTGACCTTGCCGGGCATGATGGATGAACCGGGCGCCATCGGCGGCAGATTGATTTCGTGCAGTCCGGCGCGCGGGCCGGAGGAGAGCAGGCGCAGGTCGTTGCAAATCTTGGAAAGTTTGACTGCCACGCGTTTGAGCACGCCCGACAACTGGACATAGGCCCCGGCGTCCTGAGTTGCCTCCACCAGGTTCTGCGACATGATCACCGGCACACCGCTCAACTCCCGCAGCTTATCGGTGACCAGCGCAGCGTAATCGGGATGTGCGTTGAGGCCAGTGCCGATGGCCGTGGCGCCCATATTGATCTCGCGAATCAATGCCTGAGCTTCGCGCACCCGCTCGATGTCTTCGCCCACCATCACCGCCCAGGCGCCAAACTCCTGTCCCAGCGTCATCGGTACGGCATCCTGCAGTTGGGTGCGGCCCATCTTGATCACGTCTGCGAACTCGGTCCCCTTCAAGGCCAGCGCCTGACGCAGGCCTTCCATCTCTCGCAGTAAACCGTCCATCTTCTGACTCAGCGTCAGTCGCAGCGCGGTGGGGTACACGTCGTTGGTGGACTGGGACAGGTTCACGTGATTGAGCGGGTGAATGATGTCGTAACGGCCCTTTTCGTGGCCCAAGATTTCAAGGGCGAGGTTGGCGATGACCTCGTTGGCGTTCATGTTGGTTGAAGTGCCTGCTCCACCCTGAATGACATCCACGACAAACTCACTGTGATACTGTCCAGCGATGAGTTCATCGCAGGCGCGGGCGATGGCGTCGGCAATGTGGAGGGGCAATAGGCCCAGGTCATGATTCGCCAACGCGGCAGCCTTTTTGATATAGGCCAATGCGTGGATCAGTCGCGGGTAATGGGAAATGGGAATGCCCGTGATGTCGAAGTTTTCCAGCGCCCGCAGCGTCTGGATGCCGTAATAGCGCTCGGCAGGCACTTCACGCTCGCCTAGCAAATCGTGTTCGGTGCGTGTTTGACTCATGGTCCCACCTCTGCGAAAGCTGAGCACTTCAAGTCATGGGAGAGCTGTGGTAGCAGGTTGTATTTCACAACTCCCACTTCAATTGGAATTCAATCTCCTCAGAACCCTCTGAGCGCTCGTGTTCTATGCTGATACTAGCGTCGGCCGGAACGTAGATCCGTTTCCCGGAGACTTGAATTGAAAACTTCTTCCCTTCCTCAAGGGCGTCGGCCAAACGTCGTAGCTTGGCTGCAAACTGCTTAACCGAGTACACCTTCTCCACGTCTCGCGCTTGTTTCTTGGCCATCGCTGATCTCCTGTTTTGTCTATGCTGGTCTCACGGCATGGATTGTCAGTAGGTCATTATACGCTCACATAAGTTTCGCTTACCTGCCACAAATGGCTGGCCGTGGCCCGCTGCACATGACGAAGCGTTGAACATGGGTATACAACCGCGAGCCGGAAAGCAGAAACATCGCCATGCTCCTCACGCCATCAACGCCAGAAAGTAATCGACATCATAGAAAGAAGCCTGAGCCGCGGGCGACCAGTGCGGCAGCGCATCAAAACCGTGCTCCGCCCGGGGAAACACAACATTCAAAACCGGGACCCCCGCCGCGCGCAATTTTTCGGCCAGGGCGTGTGCGGGGGGAACGCCAAAATCGCCGCCTCCGTACAACAGCAATGTCGCCGGACAATCTGACTGCACATGCTCGACGGGCGAAACCAGGGCGAACCACTCCGGCGCTTCGTCTGGCGTGCCGGGGAATAAATGTTTCAAGGCTGCCGTACCATTCTTGAAGTTCATCCGATCAGGCTCAGCACCACCAGGCAACAGGCGTTGGAGGAAAGGATTCTGGCTGGCCTTTTTAATGAGGTCGTCCGCACCTGCAATCATGTTCCCCCAATCGTTGTACTCGTAAAACAACCGCAGGTCGGTCGGGCCATAATAGGAAATCACGGCGCGCACAGAGAGATCGGCACCGCGTACATCTTCAGGCGTCAGTGCAAGATGGTGCGGCGTATACCCGGCCAGCATGGAAAGGTGTCCTCCTGCCGAGCCGCCTGCCAGAACAATTCGCTCAGGATCGATCCCATAGTCGGCGGCGTGTGCTTTCAACCAGGCCACCGCGCGCTTGACGTCTCCCACCATGCCCACCATGTCTGTCTCGGGCATCAAGCGATAGGCCACATCCATGACGAAATGACCCTGCGCGCAGAGGTGTTGGAAGAAGGGCCGTGTTCCGGCATCTTTATCCAGCAAGCACCAGGCACTGCCGTGCAGGTAAATCACCGCCAGCCGCGAAGGGGGAACCGATTCCAGTGGAAACCAGAGGTCGCACAACAACTTGCGCTCGGTGCCCGGGATGGTCCAGAAAGCGACATCACGTTCCCAACGCGGTTGGGGAGGGTCAGGCAGGTAGATGGGCCAGCGTTTTTGGGGGAGTCGTTCGCGCAGCGCCGGCTGGATGTAGTCGCGCCAGTGGAGGCCAAAGGCCATTTCGAATTCGGCATGAGAAGCGATGGCACCTCTAATATAGCGCAGGGATAGAACTGTGGCGGCGCCGCCCAACAACAAGTTCACTCCCCTCAACAATCGAGAACGCGAGAACAGCCCCAGCCCACCAGCCACCAAGCCAAGCAGCACAGTCCAGGGCGTCAGGGCTGCGGCGAGCAACTTAGGGATCAACAGGAATGCACTGATGACACCTTTGACTCTGGTAATCCGTAGGACACTGGTGGCAAAAGAGGCAAGCCCCAGAATGAAAGCGATTCCGCCCCAAGCGTTCACGGGGTTTTCTCCTTCAGAAGTGATTTGCCCGCAATTGGTCTTTGTGTTCTATGAACCTCGAATCGTTACTTCACCCGTGCCGTCCGGCTTCAGGCGATGCTCTTGGTAGATGGGACTCCCTGTAATGAGGCGCAGGACTTCATCGCACGTGGTGCACAGACTTAGGGCCCACTCGTGGACGAGCTGCAGATCACTATGATTCCGGTCTCAACACCGGCCCCAAGTAGCCCAGCAACATCTGTTTGACCTCGCGGATGACATCCGCTTGATACTGCGCATCTCGCGAAGCGATCAACAGTGAGATCAACAGCTTGACTACCGCCTTGCTGACCACGGCTACCAGATGGGCACGCGTCTTGTCCAGGTGCGGGGCTAACATGCGAAAGAACTCTGCCAGCTTGGCAATCATCTCTGCTTCCATGTCACAGGAGACCGCGGCGATGTCAGCCGAGACATCTGCTCCCAGCAAGATGTGGGCGTAGACCGGGTATTTGCGATACAAACTGAGGAAGGGATCAATCAAGCGGTCAAGCAAAACCTCCGGGGGCAGATATCTGGCATCTTCCACAAATAAAGTTTCGAATAAGAGGTGCGACTGCTGTTGATAGCGATCGGCCAGTGCCTTGAGTACCGCGTCCTTATCGGGAAAATAACGGTACAGGGCGCCGATCGAAATCCCGGCCTTTTCGGCGATCGCATTCGTCGTGGTGGTTTCATAACCCGCTTCCACAAACAACTCTGCGGCCGTGTCCAAGATCAGATCTAAAGTTTTCTGACTACGGGACTGACGAGGAATGCTTCGGATTGAGTTTTTGCTCATTTTAGGCCTTGACAAAGTGAGTTTTAACTCGTATAATTGCACTAGTTAATGAGTTTTTATTCACTTTATTATACTATCAACG
>JAUQXC010000113.1 GCA_030834825.1 Thermoflexales bacterium | reverse complement strand
GAGCAAGGTCTTCAGGATGTTCTGCCCCAGATCGATCGCCGCACCGGTTTGCTGAGCACGCTCAAACAGCCACTGCGGATCCTGGATGAAGAAGAGACCCAGCGGAAGGAAGACGATGACACCCGCCAACGCCGCCAGGATGTAATTGACCAACACCTGGCGACGTTGGCCGCGTCGCAGCAGCAAATCCAGAAATGCGATCACGATCACCCACACCGGCAATAAACGCGCCGAGGGATAGGTATACTGCGCCAAGCCGACCAGAGCGCCCGCCAGGACAAACCAGCCCCGGCGATTTAACCGCCGACCACGCAGCAACGCCGCCACACTCACACCGGCCAACAACGCGAACGAAGGCGAGTGCCAGCCCGATCGAGCCGTGGCAATGGCCGCCAACATGACGCAGTACACGATCGCGGCGCTGATCGCCAGAGCATGACGCTTGCGATCGTCCGCGAATAATTCCCAGACCAACCAGTAGGTGGCGGCCACCGTTAAAGTACCCATCAACGCCGAGATGATCCGGCTGCCCCAGGCCAGTGGCCCGGTGAATTTGAACAACAGTGCAATCAGGTAAATGTGCAGAGCATCCATGCCGTTGTTCTCGGAGAAATAAACCTGCGCGGGGGCCATGCCAGTGATCAAGTCGAAGGCTTTGGCGCTTGACCAGGCCTCGTCATGGAAGATGCCAGCTGGCACCGTGGCCAGCTGGCCAAAGCGCAGTGCGCCCGCGAACAGGAGCACTGCGCTCAATTGCAACCAGCGATTGCCCAGCCAACGGGTGAGGTTCGATCGTTGCCACACCATAGAGTTCACTTCGCAGTAAGCAAACGCGGCGTATTATAGCATAGGCTAGCGATCGAACCTGCGCTTGACAGCTGTGATCTCAATGCTAGAATGGCTTTCGCTGTTACCTTGACGTGATGAGTAATGATGCGCCGGAAACTCTTTCTTGTCGTTTTGGCACTCACCAGCGCTGCGTTCCTGCTACGCCTCTGGGGAATCGGATTTGGTCTGCCGCAAGCCTATCACATCGACGAACACTTCTACTATCCGCACGCCTGGTCACTGGGCCAGGGACAGTTGATCCTGCCCGATCAGGCGCACGGCCCCAGTCTGTATTTAGGCCTATTGCTGATCGGGCAGAAGATCATGCAGGCGTTATTCTTCCCCGGTTTGTCTGCAGAGCAGTTCGGCGCGCTGCGTGATACCAATCCGTGGCCGTATCTTCTGTCGGCCCGCATCATCAGCGCCCTACTGGGCGCACTCACTATCCCGATCGTCTATCTGCTGGCCAAACGATTTCGCGATCCCCGGGTCGGCCTGATCGCCGCGGCGCTGCTGACCGTGCTGTTTTTCCACGTGCGCGATTCACACTTCGGAGTGCCCGATGCGCTGACCACCTTGTTCGCCGCAGCTACGGCCTGGATGTCTGTGCGTGCTTACCAAACGCGGCGGCCGCGCGATCTCGTGTGGGCCGGTCTGTGCGCCGGCTTAGCGGCCGGAGCAAAGTATACGACAGTCATCGTGGCGAGCGCGGTGATCGTCGCCGCCCTGTTGACAGGAACCACCTGGCGGCAACGCCTGAAGCTTTCGGCTGTAGCCGCACTGGGGACATTGTTAGGCTTTATCATCGGCTATCCCAACCTGCTGTTGAATCCTGCCATCTTCATCAAAGATATTGCCTTCCTGTTTGTGCGCGTGGGCGAAGGCTTTGAAGGTTGGCGCATTGTGCCCGACAATAGTGCGATTTTTTACCTGGATACGCTGCTCTGGGGCATCGGCCTCCCGGCGATCATCCTGACGGGCCTGGGGCTGGTCACCACGCTGGCGCGGCGGCGTGCCGAAGATCTCATCCTCATTTCGTTTCCTGTGTTCTACTTCGTGATCATGAGTTTGTCACAGGGGCACTTCGGGCGTTACCTGCTGCCGCTGCTGCCCATGACGATTGTCTTGATCGCCGAGGCGGGCTGGCGCGTTGTGCCTGAGCTGATTCGCCGATTGCGGCTGTCTTTCGCCAGAAAGGTAGCACAACCGATCGGGTTGGTGGTGCTGCTGTTCGTCTTCGTTCCCAACGCACTCACTTCGCTGCGGCTCGATTGGGTCCTCGCGCAAGCCGACACCCGCAATCTGGCTAAACACTGGATTGAGTCAACTATTGAAGCAGGCAGTCGCCTCGCCGTTGAATGGCCGTATCACACTCCCCCCTTGTCCAACGGGTTTGAAACACCGCCGGAATCTCAGCATGAATACTGGATCGATCGCGTCTGGGGCTTTGGCCTGGCCGATCGTCCCCTGGCACAATATCAAACCGACGGGACTCAGTTTATAATTGCCACCAGCTACGTGCGGCGCATCCCGGTTGTGGATGCGCAACAAGAAGCCAGCCGGCAACAGTTTTACGCGCAGCTGCCGCTGACCTTCAAGCATGTGCAAACGTTTAGCCCGCGCTGTGATGGCGGCGAACCCGCCTTCATTTTCGATCAAATTTACGGACCCGCGGTTGACGTGTGGGAGCTCTGCCAGGCTGGGCCGCAAATCGATATTTACCAAGTGCCATGATCATGAACCCACTCACTTCCTCGCTGGCCGAGATGGCCTTCAAAAATAAACGCGTGCTGGTGACGGGCGGTCTCGGCTTCGTCGGCAGCAACCTGGCCCGCCGCCTGGCCGATGCCGGCGCGCATCTCATGCTGGTCGATTCGTTGATTCCCGACTATGGCGGCAACCTGTTCAATCTCGACGGGTATGAGCAGCGCGTTACCGTGAACATTGCCGATGTGCGCGATGAGTACAGCATGGATTATCTGGTGCAGGGACAGGATCTGTTGTTCAATCTGGCCGGGCAGACCAGCCACCTGGATTCCATGCGCGATCCGTACACCGATCTGGACATTAACGTGCGCAGCCAGCTCTCCATTCTGGAGGCTTGCCGCAAAAAAAATCCGGGCATTAAGATCGTCTACGCCAGCACCCGCCAGTTCTACGGCAAGCCCGACTATTTGCCTGTGGACGAACGGCATTTGCTGCATCCGACCGACGTGAATGGCATCAACAAAATGGCGGGGGAGTGGTATCACATCGTTTATAATAACGTCTACGGCATCCGGGCCACCAGCCTGCGCTTGACCAATACCTATGGTCCGCGGATGCGCGTCAAGGATGCGCGCCAAACGTTTCTGGGCATCTGGCTGAAACAGGTACTATCCGGTGAGCCGATTGTGGTTTACGGCGACGGACAGCAGCTGCGCGACTTTAACTATGTGGATGATGTGGTTGAGGCCCTGCTGATCGCGGCGCTGGATGCGCGCGCCGATGGTCAAGTGTACAATCTGGGCAGCGCCGAACCGCCCATCAGCTTGAATGATCTCGCTCAATTATTGATTGAGACGAATACCGCAGGTGAATATCGCCGCATCCCCTTTCCGCACGATCGCAAAGCGATCGACATTGGCGACTACTATGCGGATTGCAGCAAGATTCGGCGCGAGTTGGGTTGGATCCCGCAGGTGCCCCTGGCCGAGGGCCTGCGCCGCTCACTCGACTACTTCCGTCGCCACCTGCCATATTACCGCTAGTGATCGGCCATAAATTTTGCATTGAGGAGGAAGCATGACCAGCACTTTGCAGTTGCAGCGGCGTTTGCGCCGCATCGTTCCCGTCATCGTGATTGTCGTGGGTCTGTTATTGATCAGCGCGGTGGTGATTCAACAAGTCGCTGCGCAGAGCACGGGCAAATTAAAGCCGCCGTTCAAACTCACTCGACCCACCCATCTCGTGGCCCCACTGAGCGGCGTGCCGCCGCTGCCGCTCAACGCCCCCATCGTCATGAGCGAGACCTTTAACAGTAATTTCCAATACAATTTCAACGTCAACGACACAAGTAAGCCGTGGCATTTAGTGAACGCCAGTGGCGTGGTCGATACCAGCTATACCTGGGGGCGTGTGGACACTGCGCCGATCACCGATACCCTGTGGAATGCGAAGACTGCCCCTCCCGGCGGAACACCCATCATCGCTGGCCAACCCTATACCAAGAACATGCAGGCTTACGCGATCTACGGTCCCATCAACATGCAAGATTACGCCAGTGCTTTCATCAGCGTGACCTATACCATGGATACACTCGATGGCGACTTGTTCGGGGTAGCCTACTCCACGGACGGAACCGAATTTACCTGGCTGGCGGCAACTTCAGGCCGCGATCCGGCCTTGTCGCTGAAACGCACTGACTACTACCCTATTCCTACCAGTGTGAGGCGACAATCGCAAGTATGGCTTGCACTCGTCTTTACCAGCCAGGACCGCGATGATATCGATGCCTTGGGCGTCTACGTCGAAGATGTCGTCTTGCGCGCCCTGCCGGCCTACAAGGTTTATCTGCCCATCATTCGTCTGGACCCAACGCCGACCCCTACACTTACCCCGACTCCCACCGTCCTCCCTTATTTGTATAACTATACTTTCGACGTGGGAGGAACAAGTGATCCTGACTTTGTGGCCTGGGGCGGGAACCGGACTACCGGCTGCGGCACTAATTGCAGCTACGTGCAAACGATTGTTGGGAGCGGCAATCCCGGCGGTGCGTTGACCCTTTATATGGCAGGCCAGAACCGTATCGGAGGGTCTTCACCGGCCACGCTGACATCCGTTAACTATGAACTAAGTACAGATTTTTATCTGCATAACGGTCAAGTCGATGCGCGCTATAGTTTGATTTTTAATGCCACGGCCGGCACCTTCCCAGACAATCACAACCCGCCTATTCAAGCCGATCGCAACTATTACAAATTGAAAATGCGCATTTCTGAAGCACAGCGTGACGAAATTGTCACCTATCAGTTACAGAAGTGTACTTCTGGCCAGTGCGCGGCGTTGAACTCAGAAACCAGTCTGCCGGCGGTCATTCGAGCTCAGCAATGGCACACCCTCAAAATCAGGCAGCAGAACAACAATATCACGCTGTACCTGAACAACTCGGAGCTAGTGACAGTACCTTATGATTCGAG
>JAUQXC010000112.1 GCA_030834825.1 Thermoflexales bacterium | reverse complement strand
AGTAATGGGGTGCAACCCCAGTCATTTCCAAGATGATAACCTAGACCTCCCTGTAGAAACCATAAATTGGTACGAGGCTACTACTTTTTGCGAGGAACTGAATAAGCGATTCGCTAATGAATTGCCAAGAGGGTATCGGTTTAACTTACCGACAGAAATGCAGTGGGAATATGCTTGTCGAGCTGGCACGCAGACTCCATTTTATTCTGGGAGTTCAGAGAACGACTTGGCACGTGTGGCGTGGTATGCTAGTAACAGTGGAGATCAAACCCATCCAGTTGGCGAAAAAGATGCCAATGCATGGGGGCTGTATGATATGCACGGGAATGTTCTGGAATGGTGTTACGATGCGTATCTACCCTATCCGACCGTGCCAATCACCGATTGGATAGGCGAGGGTAAAGATATTGTTCGTGTGATTCGAGGGGGAGGTTGGAGGGCAACTTATGCTGATGGAGGCCAACGCTCTGGATATCGCGGTGGGGGCCAACCAGATATTAAGCAGTCATGGATTGGTTTTCGCTTATGTCTAAGATGGTCCGATGTTCCACAAGCAAAGAGCCTTTAGTCACATGGTCTCAACTATAAGAAAGTCACGGCGAGTTCTCAGCTGCTATGGTGTGGAGCCGTCTGTCTTTTGCCGCTTTCATTTAATCCGCGCGGCGCGGTGATCTTGCTTCCGCCGATTTACTTTCCTCAATAATCTGCTTTTAACGGAAGACCGTCATCGGCAAGATGCGCGCCGGGTGCGGATTACTGGCCCAACCCCACCATGTTCGTACGTGGCGAATATCCGTTTATTCGTTTGGCTGTAGGCATCCGTTGAGGGATTGCCATCTGCCCTGCCCGCTGATCTTGTTTCCGGCGAGCCAGGGCGGATTCCATTTCCCTCGGTGGCCTCCATCCCACGGGGAGGCTTCGCACTATGCTCTGTGGTTGCGTGCTTTTAACGGAAGATCGTTATCGCCAGGCTGATCGTTGGGAGCGGATAAAAATCCTTCAGCGGATGGCCATCCACACGGAGTTGCTCTGCGACAATAACTTACTGATCTGATATTGATCGGATGTAAAACAAAGCGGACGGCTTCACACATGCTATGATGTGGAGCCGTCTCTCTTTAACTGCTGAATGAGCGTCAACAGCCCCTAACCCAGACTGATTCCAGTGGTTAGTTCTTTACGCATGAGATGGAGGAGGGTTGAGCCTACTACCTAGGCTTTTGTCTTCTCCAGTCGCCCAACCTGAAAACGCCCCGAATCCGAGGCGTTTTTTGAGACAATTCTTGGTGATCCTTGTAGTAGCACTCTTGCGGGCTGGGTAGGTGACGTGTCCGATTGTACCAGCCCTTCTTTCGGTCGGACCGCACCGTCACATTCTAAACCGCTGGAGGTTGTAGATTTTCGCCGCGAAAATGGCTAGCGATGCCGTCTTCGCGGCGTTTTGTTGTCCGCGGTGGGCTGCATCCATTCACTTGAACACAAGCGGCAGGTAAGTATAGAAAGTAGTGGCATATTCATACGCGCCGATGTCAAAACCCGGCCCAATGGGGCGAGGGTTGCCGTCGAGATCGGTATACACACCTGCATCAGTCCCATGATCAATCGCAGCTGAACCTAAGCGTAGATGATAGTCGCCGTGAAGCGGATCGACGAACTGGGGATCGCCGATCAAACTGTGACCGCCACTTGTCACGCCGATGGTGTTAGTGAGGCTGTTGAAGAAGAGGTTGTAGTCTTCATAGACTATGCCCCCCGTGTTGCTGATGGCGATGGCGTGGCTGGCAATGACGGTGTTGGTTAGGTGAAGTGTCCCGCTCAAGACGGCGATGGCCGGTTGAGTGATGGAAGTTGAACTCGCAATCGTCAGATGCTGTAGTTCATGTCGGTACGCGGGATGGTAGTTAAATGCATCAGTGGCAATGGCCGCGCCACTGCCGTTGGCAGTATTGTTACTTAAGAGCGTATTAGCGACACGGCTCTGGCCCCAAAGCAACATGCCTCCGCCAGTGCATCCTGCAGCAATGCATCGATTGCCTTCAAAGCGAGCGTTGCGGATTTCACTTTGAAAAACCACAAAGGCGCCACCTCCGCCTCCATCCCCATCCAGAGCATTGCTTGTGTTACTGATGAATTGTGTGCCGCTGATGCTTGCAAAGTCAGCGGACAGTCCGCCTCCATTATGACCACTGGAGTTGAGCTCAAAGCGCCCGCCAAAGATCGTTGCTATACTTGCTGAGACGCCTCCACCCCAGTATGAACCTACGAGCGTGTTGCTAACAAAGTCCGTGTTGGTAATAATAAGTTCATTCGCCCAGAGTCCACCCGCGTGTAGTCCGTGACTAACATTACCTTCGAAATATCCACCAGTAATGATCACCGTTCCAAATACCGTTACACCGCCGCCACTTCCATACAATCCATTTGTAGCGTTGTTGACAAAGTGTGTGCCAGTAATGAGGACCGGCGCATGATAGAAGTTGGTCCCTAACCCGCCTCCGTCCCCTTGAGAAGTGTTGCTAATAAACTGGCCGCCGATGAGTGTGATTGAGCCATCACTAGCAGCGCCGCCGCCATAGTCCCCGGCGGTGTTGCTCATGAATTGACTAGCGAGCAGAATTACAGCAGTGTCGTAGTATCCGTCGTATAATCCACCACCTGCCCCAGATGCCGCATTATTTGAAAAGATCACATTTTGAATGGTGGCCTGTGCAAAGTCTGTGACTAATACACCGCCGCCACAATGTTCCGGGCAGTACGATTCGCCTGACAAGTTGCCCCCCGTAAAAGTCAATCCTGAGATCACGACCGAATTGCTGATCGTCGCGCCGGTCACGGTGAGGACGCGTTGGCCTGCCGCGGCGTGGAGGATCGTCGTGTCACTGCTAACGCCGGTCAGACTGACCGGCTTGTAGAGCGTGGCGCTCTGCGTGTATAAGCCGCTGGCG
>JAUQXC010000111.1 GCA_030834825.1 Thermoflexales bacterium | reverse complement strand
CCTGCACGGCCACATCCGCCATCACCGCGTCGATGTTCACGCCGTTCGTTCCACCAATCTTAATGACGATCATTCGTCCATCCTCTAACCCACGTCATTGCGAGGAGGCCGTCGGCCGACAAAGCAATCTCAAGATCAATCAGTGGAGATTGCTTCGCCGCTCGCCTTCCCCGCTGCTTATCGCGGCGGAGGCGCGCTAGGCGACGCGGCTCGCAATGACGGAGTCAAGTATTCGTGTCGCTTCGTGTCACGTCGCGGCTCAAATCGGGTGCAACCCCGGAAACTCCAGCCCGGACGTTTCCTCGAAGCCACACATGATGTTCAGCGCCTGCACCGCACTGCCCGAGGCGCCCTTCATCAAATTATCGATCGCGGCCAGCGACACCACGTGCCCCGTTTCGGGATCAAGATCAAAGCCCACATCCGCGTAATTCGATCCGCTCAAAATCTTGGGATCGGGCACACGATGGATGCCGGTCTTGTCCTTCACGATGCGCACGAACGGTTCGTGGTTGTATGCGGCCCGAAAGGCTTTCCACAAATCCTTCTCGGTCGTGCCCGGCTTGACGAAGACGTGCGCCGCACCCAATACCCCGCGCACCAAATCGACCGCCGTCATGCTGAGGTGCACGTTCTTCAAACCGAGTTCCTGAATCACCTCGGCGGTATGGCGATGCCCCGTTGGAGCATAGGCGCGCACCGAGTGGCTCTTCTCAGGATGATGCGATCCCGCATTCACACTCGCGCCGCCTTCCGACGATCCCGTCTTCACGTCCACCACGATTGGCTTATCAAGATCGATCAGGTTCGCCTTCACGAGCGGCAGCAGCGCCAGATTCGAGGCGGTGGCATTGCAGCCCACCCCGCTGATGTAGTTCGCCGTCTTCATGGCCTCACGCTGCGTCTCCGGCAAGCCGTACACAAACTTACCCAGGTACTGCGGCGCTTTGTGATCTTCGCCATACCATTTCCTGTACAACGCCGCGTCCTTCAGCCGAAAGTCCGCCGAGAGATCCACGATCTTCGCCGCGAGGCTCGCGTACTTGTCGATGTGCTTCTGCGCTTCGCCATGCGGCAGCGCGAGGAACAGCACCTCGCATGGCTGCAAAGTATCGCGCGACGTGAACTGCAACTGCGTGCGCTTGCGCAAATTCGGGTGTTGATGATGGATGTACTCGCCCGCGTGGCTCTCTGAGGTGACCTGCCCAATCTCCACGTGCGGATGAAACAACAGCAGCCGCAGCAGTTCGCCGCCCGTATACCCTGACGCTCCAACGATCGATACTTTCATGAACTCCTCATCCTAATTCGTTTAGTTCGCCGCCCCCCATAGTGGTAGCCTCCCTGTAAAGGGAATTCCGCCGCGAAGCACGCGAAGAACGCGGCGTCTTCGAATCTTGGTCTGATTTTCTTCAACGATCTCTGCGCACTCTGCGGTAAAAGTTAGGCCATTCCATTACGAGTTGTTGTCAACTTGTTTCTCACAGCGCCACCAGCTCAGGGTGAGCGCAGGCCTGCTCATTTCCGTGCTGGGTGAAATTCAGCAGCCCCGGCATCGTCGTGTACGGCAGGATGCGCCGCTTGGCCACACCGATCGTGTAATCGACGATCATGCCGGGGATATCGACGCCCGTCGTCGGCACGGTGGTATGAAATTCCATTGTGTGGTTGACTTCATTCACCAGGTAGCCGCGTTCTTGATCTTCCAGAATATCGATCGCCAGCACGCCGCCGCCCACCGCCTTGGCCGCTTCCACACAAATGGCATTCAGCGCGGGCGTCACCGGACACTGCGATCCCTGGCCGCCGCGTGCCGTGTTTGTAATCCAGTGCGGCGAGCTGCGATAGATCGCGCACACCGTTTCATGGCCCACGACAAAAGCGCGGATGTCACGCCCCGGCTTGGTGATGTATTCTTGAATGTAGAAGATCGAATGCTGGTATGAACCCAGCGTATCTTTGTGTTCCAGGATCGCCTCGGCGGCTTCCCGATCGTTGATCTTCGACAACAAGCGCCCCCACGATCCTACGACCGGCTTCAGCACCACCGGATAACCCATCTCCTCGATCGCCGCAATGGCCGCCTCGGGTGTGAACGCCACTTTCACGTTGGGTTGCGGTATGCCCGCTTTTTGCAAGGCTAAAGTCGTGGTGAGTTTGTCGCCGCAGACCGCCGCCACGTGCGACATGTTTACCGTCGGCACACCCCACGCGTTAAGAATCTGCGTGGCATACAGGCCGCGCGCAAACGAAATACTGCGCTCCAGCACCGCATCGTACTGCAGCCATTTCTCCTGTTGTGATACATCGAAGATCGCTTCACGATCGTCGATGCGATCGTAGTCAGCGCCGCGCTTCTCCAGGGCCTCGAACAGCCACTTCTCTTCCACGCGCACGCGCGAAAATAGCACGCCAAGTTTCATGTTCAATCTCTTTCCCCCTCCCCTGTTTAACGGAACGGGGGAGGGCTGGGGTGGGGTCTTTGGGGTGCGGGGCTACTCCCCCCAATCCTCTTCTTCCATCGGCGCTAGTTCCAACTTCAGTGGTTCCATCGTCACCACTTCCAGATCGACGCCGCAGTCGGGGCACTGCACGATCTCGCCCTGGACGACTTCCTTCAAATTGAGCGTGGCCTCGCATTCAGGACACGTGACACTTCCAGACATGATAATGCTCCTTGGAATGATTTCCTTTGTTACTGATTGCTAACCACTGATTGCTGATCACTGACTACCGATTTCTCGTTTCGCTTCTTCCAACTGCTGCTTGACCGCGGCGCTGCCCGTCCCACCCATCACGTTTCGACGATTTATCGCTGCGACAAAATCGAACACGCTCGCCACATCCTCTTCGATCAACGGACTGAGCGCTTTCCACTCGTAAG
>JAUQXC010000007.1 GCA_030834825.1 Thermoflexales bacterium | reverse complement strand
TATGACAGGTTAATTGTCCCCTCGTGGAGGCCTATTCGTGACGTGCCACAGCTATTCAAGGTGAAGAAGCAATCGTGCTGATCGGGAATTCTAAGTAATGCCATCAAGAAACGATTGTAAAACCCTTGATGGCTGACCACGACAATTTGATCATCAGTGTTCCCATGCTTTTGGATCAACTCATCTATAAAGCGTTGCGCGCGAGTTTTTCTTTGTTCAAGACTCTCGAATGGCTTATTCCACCATCCTCTATCGGTCAAGTTCTCTGGAATGCTCAGACAAGGATAATGGGCTTGTAAATATGATCGGTTCGCCCCCGGCAGTCCACTTGGCTTGCCTGCAATCTCGTCTAGTGAATAAATACCACCCTCTTCATGAAGATCAACCCAGGTTAATAGTGGTAAGCTAAGTGTTTCAGCGATGATTGTTCCGGTGGCAACAGCGCGTAACATTAAACTACAATAGATGTGAGTTAGGCTATGGCTTTGACTGCTGAAAGGGGCGTCTTCACTGCTTAGAAGATCTAAAGCTCCCTGGCTCAAGAATTCAGCAAGCATTGTCGATTGTCTGTAACCAACTTCCGTCAAATCTGGATCGGGAACGCAGCCACTACGAGAGCCAGTACGTGCGATTATGGCATTATTTTGCGATTGACCATGGCGAACGAAGTACAGCAACATTTTATCTCTTGTCCGGATTTTTCTTCGATTCTTGCGCTTCAATTATAGACAGGAATAGGTTTTAAGCAACACGTGGGTCCAAAAAGACGTAACTGACACACTCATATTGATCAGAAAGTGACTTACCAGGGGAGATTTGACTAGCTAGGATATGTTGCCGTCTGACATGTGGAAGGCCCACGCTACCACGGCAACTTGTCGAAGCCCAAAACTGTAACAACTCTGTCACGGCACAATTTGAAATCTGTGATACATTGAAGGTGTGAGACGACCCGCTCAGTGGAGCGCGGTGTATGACGAGCCAGTCAATCAAAGACGACAGGTACGACGATTCTAGTCCACCCGACTAGAAAATAAGCCGTTTCGCTGCGGACAACCGGCAGCGATTGGACACTGGGCAACATTGACAGTGAACCAGTCGCGGCCGGTTTTTGTTGCCGTGCGATCTTTGGAACGGGCGCAGTGTCGTGTTGCACGGGCAGTGGCGACACGCTCGTCACGGCAGTCGGGCACAGACCCACGTCGGGCGGTGACCCGGCTGATCGCCCGCCGGCTTTGATTCACGGCAACGATCGTCTGCAGCACCCGGGTTTGATCTCAGCCAATTGCTCGCCGGCGAGCAAATCTCATGCGAAAGGGATTTGCTCCGATGTTCAATCAACCTTCACCCACGACCGTCTCTGCGGCCGAACTGCAACGCCAGCGTGTGGCGGTGCTGCGTCAGCTGGCCCGCATGCTGCGGAAAAAGAAGAAGTCGCCGACGGCCCCTGCACAGGGCTAAGGTTTTCCGCTACAATGCAACTGAATACGCGGTCCACCGGCGGGCCTGAGCGAGCGGCCCAGGCTCGCCCCAATTGAGGAGCGTCTGCATGGCGAAAGACAAGTCCACCATTGCTGCGCGCGCAGTTCTGTATGCGCGGGTTTCGACCGAAGAGCAAGGCTCGGATGACCATCACTCGTTGGAAGCCCAGTTGAACGAGATGCGCGACTACGCCCGGCAGAAAGGCTGGACCGTGGTCGGCGAGTTTGTCGAGACGCTCAGCGGCACGCGCCGCGACCGGCCCCAGTTGGACGCCCTCTTGGAACTGGCCCGCTCAAGAAATTTTGACATTCTGCTGGTGCACGAACTGTCGCGGCTGTCGCGGTCGGTGTACCACACGCTCGACATCTTCGATCTGCTGGGCAAGCATAACATCGGCTTCGCCTCGGTCCGCGACCCTGACTTCGACTTCGCCGATCCGACCAAGCGCTTTTTCCTGATCATCCTGGCGGCCATCCACGAATACTACATCGGCCTGCTCAAGATGCACATCAGCAAAGCGAAACGGCAGCGCGCTCGCGCCGGGCTGTACAACGCCTCGATTGTGCCCTATGGCTATGCCGCGAGCGGTGATCCGCAGCAGCCGCCGACGATCATGCCGAAGGAGGCGGAAGCGGTCCGCTTTGCGTACGAGAAATATGCGGCGGGCCATCATTCGCACGTGGAGATTATGGAGTTATTGACGGAGTCGGGCTATCGCAACCGGCAGGGCAAACGCTTCCCCAAAGACACGGTGGCGGACATGCTGGGGAACCCGTTCTATATGGGCAAGGTGCTGTATCGGGGCGACCACGGCAAGGCGGAAGAAATCTTCGATGGCCTGCACGAGCCGATCGTGCCCGAAGCATTGTGGGAGAGTGTCCAGCGAGTACGGGCCTCGCGACGCTCAGCCTCGCGCGCGGTCCAGAAGCCGTATCGGGTGTATTTGCTGTCGAACCTGGCGCGCTGTGATGTGTGCGGGCGCAAGCTGCGCTCGCAGGCCAGCAAGAGCGGGCCGCAGTATTATCGTGAGATGTCGTATGAACGGGGCTACGTGGATTGCCCACATCACAGTCTGGGTGTGCGCACCGAAGTGGTGGACAGGCAGATTCACGCGCTCGTGAACGCCATCCAACTGCCCGACGACTGGCAGCAAGACTTAGCCGGGCAGCTGGGCGATGACGAAGAAACGGCGCACTTGCAGCGGCAGCGTCAGAGCCTGGAGGCCGAGCGGCGGCGCGTGAAGGAGATGTATCTGCACGGCGACTTTGAAGACGACGCCGACCTGTATCATGCGGAACTGACGCGCATCCGGCGTGAATTGGACAGCCTGCCGACTCTCGATCAACTGGAAAGTCTGGGGGCGGCCAGCGAGCTGGTGCGATCCTTGCATGACGTGTGGCCGGAATCCGATCCGGCCGATCAACGTGATCTGTTGCGGTTGATGGTGCGCGAAGTGCAGGTGGATGTGGCGACGGGCCGCGTGGTGTCAGTGCAGCCCCAGGCGGTGTTCATTCCCTTGTTTCGTGAGGTGCCGCTGCTGAGCGAACGCGAGTTTGGGGTGTTCGTGCCGACCTGGACGCCGGCGGTGGCCACGGATGTCCTCGCGGTCGATCACTTGCCGCCGCTGCTTCAGTCACCTGAAGCAGGATCAGCGCTGCCCTTCGTGAGCGCTGATCCACTTCTACCCGACCCCGGCGTCCGCATTGCGCCGGCGCTGAGTCGCGCCTTGACGCTGTGCCGCGAAGCCGGCGGAGTGCCGCAGACGTTGGTGCAAGTCGTGTCGCTTGAGCGGCCCGCCTGGCCCGCTGATCTCCGCAAATGGGTGCCGGCCGTCGCTAGGACTGCGACGCTGGACGAAGTATTGACCGCGTCGCGCGACAGCCTCGATGTGGTGTCGACGCGCTACGTGTTGTGGGATCATGTATTCAACGCGAGTCAGCCGTCTGATCCGGCGGGTTGGCCGAAGGCGCTGGCGGCTGCGTTGACCACTGGCGGCGTGTGGTATTCGATCGAGGTGCTGCCGACGGAGATGGCGGCGCACTGGGCCTACACCTTTTTCCCTGAATTGTGGGAATGGGCCCGTGCCCGCACCCGTGACTTGCACGCGGTGTTTGGGGAAGTCCAATCTGTTGGTCTCAATCCGCACGTGAAGCGGCACGTGTTCTACCAGCCGATCAGGTTGAGTGTGGCGGTCGAGTTGGCTGAACGGCGGGTTGGTCCGTTGGCGCAGCTGACCGATCAGGCGTATGAGCAGGGGCGCCGGCAGTTGCAAACCGCCTTGCAGGATCAGGGTGCCGACGCGATCATCGGGTCGGAGTTCACGCTAATCGAGATGTGGGCGCAGAAGGGTAAGGCGTGAGGACATTGATGGTATTTGGAGCGCCGCGGGTCAAGTGGCGACTGCCGACCTCGTTAAGGGCCTAACTTGTGCTCAAGCGGTTGGGGACCACACCGCTGCTCTTCCTTCTCAAGAGCACGTACTCTGTCTTAACCACTAGTCCACCTTCTGGGGGGACATCACAATGCAGTCCGTCTACTCTCAGGAGAAAAGATCATAGGCGGGTTTCCGACAATATACACTATTTTACCTTGACACCTGTTTGCTGCTATACTTGGTCTCATAAAATATCCTGCGATGTTTGAATAGCTGGGGCGTTGCAAATTCGATGAGATCAAATCAACATTGAGAGCTGCCCTTTGCTTTGGATCATTTCTCCGACTCCGGTGAGACGTAAGAATTAGCATATTCTCAAGTTTCATGCGTGGCATTGCTTGCAGCATGTTGCGTAACAGCGAACAAGGCGCCTATCCCCCTTATGCAAGTAAGGATTTGAGCGAACCAGCTCGTTTTGCTAGTGCTAGGTGCGAACCGCAAGCGGATCGTTAAGTCTGACTAGGTCGAGGACCGCAAGCGCATCGTTAAGTTTTTGATCGTGTGCCCGGCACGCGAAAGGTCGCCCTATTGTAAACAAACCGTTATGCGTATAGTTGAGTCTGTGGTAACGATCGACTTGCGGTTACCATGATCACAATCTAAACGATCCGCATGCGGAGTGAGTGATCAGAAACTATGTGCATGCGCTTGCTGTTCGCAGCTGGGAGTGCAATATGCCATTAACTACCTCGATTTATTCTGCAAAGAATATATTGAATCCATTAATAGCGCTAGTCTTGCTAGCGGGCATCGGGTTAAGGTCATTATTCCCGATGCCCATCGTACGTTCTCAAGAATACGAAGCCGCAAAATTGGCTGAGTTTCTTCAGGATAGGCTGATTGCTAACGGGCATGATTTTCAGAGAGCGCTCGCCCAGAGTCAGGAAATTGAAATACTCAGTCCTTCAGACGGAACTCTCTATGAAAAAGGCGAAAAACTAACTCTTCGCTGGTCTTTCTCCGGTTCTATAGATACAGTTGAGTCGTATGTAGTGACAGTTGCTTATTACGAGAGCGGACAAATCTCTATTCCTCTTGAGCCAACCGTCCAATCCTTTTCCACTAAGGGCAATGTGCTTCAATTGCCGTCACTGAATATCGACGACAACATCCCAGTTGTTGCTTGGTCAGTATACGCACAAACTGGCGATGCAAATCCAGTGAGTAAAGTCTATAAACTGCTTCGTGCCTACTACAATCCCGCTGTGTCTGGGTATCATATAGACAATGGTTTTTGAGGACGCTTTGAGCACGACACTGCACCGTAAGACTTGGTACATCTTAATCGCGTGTGGAATAGGACTCGGCCTACTAGTATACTTGGCCAGGGAATTAATACCGCCGAACCTCGAACACATAGACCAGGCAGTTCAATTCATTCACTCTTTTCCAATAGATTTGATGCATAAAGCCGTTACAGTCAGTCAAAGTTTCACGGCAAATGAAGACAATATTGCTGCAATTTCGTTCTACGTTCTCGATATCGGAAGCGAAAGTGCAATTAGTCCGGTTTTCTTCCGGTTGTATGCGCAAAAAGATAATCGGTTGCTCGCGGAGCGCGAGATCAACTTACAACGATCTTCGGTGCCTGGCTATACAATTGTGGACTTAGGGGCCGTGTCAACATCGCTAGACGATCAAGGCTATCGATTTGTCCTTCAGAACGCAGCAAACAGCGATCAAGAAAACATAATCCTAGGTGGGTCGGGCTCGCGCCACTATACAGATGGTGAGCTATCCATCGACGATCAGAAGCAAACTGGCGACTTATCATTCATTGTCTATACCCGACCTACATTGATCCGTCTCCTCAGCTGGGGCATCGAGTCCATTTCGAAATTTGCATTTCCCCTGTCCATGGCGTTATTGGTACTTCTTACGTCAGGGATGCTAATCTGGCCAGCGATACACAGTAGAATAGGCTCAGATACGCCGCTCATATTTGCTGTAACTGTAGTAATATCACCACTGGTGCCATCGTTGATGTTGTTGACGTCTTATGCGTTTGGCTTAGCGTTTTCTCCGATTATTCTTCTTTTTATCAGTTTGATCATTCCACTATTGTTCGTGACACGAAACAGAGCAGTTTTGTCTGCTAAGCAATTCACCAATAGCCGTACAATTAGCCTAGTCATTTGCACTTGCTTCATTCTCGTGATTCAAATGGGAGCACTGCATGATGTTGCTCTACCACTAAACGTGGATTCCGTTCATCATGTGATACTGAGTCAGGAGATCGCAGCACGACGAAGCCTACCGGATTATCCTAACGATGGTCCGCTTATCTATCACACAGGATTTCACGCTTTTGTCTCAAGCTTGATGCTGTTTAGCAATCAGACAATAGATGGAAATACAGCGGTTCTTGTCGCGGGTCCAGTGCTACTGCTGCTATGTGCGCTAGGAATCTATTGCCTCGTCAGAGTTGTCATGTGCAGCCATTGGTGTGCCTTGTGTGGGATGATTCTTGTTACATTCGCGCTATCTATGCCCTCATTCGCTCTAAACTGGGGAAAGTATCCGGTCTTGCTTGCATTGTCTACATCATGTGGCGTGCTAACACTTGCCGTTATTTCGCTTAAGCAGAATGTACGATTCTTAATGAAAACAATGAACGGTCTTCTAGTTGCTGCGACTTGCCTAGTTCACACTAGAATGATATTCATTTGGGGAGCAGTCTTTTTGCTCATTAGCGCTCTCCGCCTAAATCAACTCAAGTCACTAAAGGCAATGGCTCTCGATATGGGACAGTATCTCATTGTCCCGATAATTGTATTGGGGGCCTGGGTTCTGCCAAACTGGATCAATTATACGAACTTTACGAGTCAACCTATGACTCCAAATACAATAACGAGTCTGCCTGCATCCAATCAATACGCTCCTTTTGTTTATCCTTTCAGCCAGGTAGAGATGATTTGGCTCGGAATCCTAATGCTTGGCTTTGTAAGCATGGGATACAAGAAAATGGCTGTAAGAGCCCTCATTGCATGTACGGTTTTATTGATTACACTTGCCAGCCTGGTGCCAGTAGAACAGTTTCCGGGCAAACGATTGCTTGATGAGCAATTTGCCTACATTGCAGTCTCGATCCCTATCGCGATGGGAGTGGTCATAGTAGTTCAATTCCTTAGTTCCTTTGCGCACGATCGCTTTGGGTTACCAACCTGGTTTGCTCCAGCTGCGCTAAGTGTAGTTGCTGTCCTGGGAATTCCTGCTCGTCAGGGCACCTTTAGTCTATGTTGCCAAATTGCCTCGCAATCCGACGTAGATAATCTTACATGGATGAGTAATTCGGTTCCTTTGTCGGCAACGATTGGCATCGCATCCACGCTATGGCCAGATGGCCAAGCAATAGGCACTGATGGTGGATACTGGATAAACGCTCTCACGGGGCGAGCAACGACTCTCCCATCGTTACTATATGGCTTCAGCGATGCCAACACCCAAAGTGCAATTACCCGTCGGGCTATTGAAGTGGATGCTACTATTCGCAGACAAGGCGACGTTTGTGGACTAGATATAGACTACGTGTATGTTGGGGAACGCCCAGATTCTTTCGAGTCGCTTGTATTAGCCAAGAATCCTCACTTGCAACTCGTTTATCAAAATGGACCATCTGCAATTTTTAGGGTACAAGGATGCAAACCACGATGAGATCCCTATTTGCTTATGCGACAAGAGCCAGATACCGGTCATTTCGGGCTGTATTTGTTGTGATTGGCACCATAGTGCTTTTATTGATATTGTCTTTGGCCTATGTAACACCAGATTTGAATATCTCGGCCGCAGGGATCGATACGCTTAACTCCATATCTGACTCGGTGCTGTTCAAGCCCATAGACATTTATGTCTCGCCGAAATCGCGTACTGCCTTTAAATTCAGCCTTGATCATGATTACATTGTCAGTATCGCCACAATTACCAAATACGGATCACAATGCCAGATAGACTCTTTTGACGATGTGCCTTTCTACGATTTCCAGCAAAGTATGACCCCACGCGGTATGAATATTGAGTCCTATTCCGGCGGAAAAACGATCTCTGCACATACAACACATCAGATCCCTCTTACAGCTGGAACACACACTATTGTCTTCATCAGTATCGACCAAGGAGTCGCTTGCCATTCAGTCCTGTACCTATATCCGGCTGAAATTCCTGTTGACCTATCTGTCAATAAAATCGAAGTCGGAAAAACCTACACTCGTACATTGTTAGTCGGGCATGTCGATTCCTATTACATGGATCTCACAAAGGCGCCTCAAACAGTAGCCGTACAAGTAACACCAACTAAAGATAAGAAATTAAGACCAGTAGTACGGCTTTATGGACCTGATGGACGTGTGTTGGCAACCGATACCTATAATGAAGACATAGGAAACAGTTTGCTATACAGCATTCTTCTCGAGACCGAGGGCCGATACACAATCACCATTCAAGATTGGAATCTTTCGAGTACCGGTGACTACCGGCTAGTTGTTGGCCATATGTCGGCCTTAAACTTAAACGTTGGAGACGTGAAAGGAAGCTATCTTCCCTATTCCGGTTCTCAGTTTTGGACAGTGAACGTCATACCAACTGACCTTACTTTGGAAAGGAACAACATTAGATGCGTTGCTTATAGCTTAATAGCTGATCGTCCGGCACCAACCCTTCCTCCGAGTGAGCCTTCTGGCCTAAATTTCCAATTTCGAACGTCGGTAGGATCTCAGCCCGGAATCTATGTGATAACAGCTGCTAATGATTCAGCTCAGAGTGGTGGTCAGTATATTTTCGGATGTGCAAATGTTGGACGCCACGACACTGTTGGTATAGGCGGATCGCTACGTTTTAAGGGCGATTACTTTACTAGATTCTTACCTGCCATGGCAAAATCGTCGGCCGAATTTGCTTTACAGACGTCAACGAACCGTAGGATGCATCTTGAGCTTAGGCTAGGCAATGACTTGATAGGCCAAGATACAGGTGCCAATCCCACATTCACGGTGGTTTTTCCGAAAGACGGGATCTATACGTTAATTGGCCGTGGAGCACCAGGAACATCGCCTGCGGTTGTCGCTCAGACCATCTCGATAAAGTGGACGAATAACAAACTTTCTGTTTATCAACCGGTACAACCAGCAGGCACATCGCCCATTAAACCGACGTCAGAGTCAACGCCTGCACAAGCTGACGGGAATACTCGGACTCAAGATAGCGAGTCACCTGGAAGCAGCGAAGTGCCCAGCGATGGAGCTGAAGAAGCGAGTTCGCCTAATCAAATAGTGACTTTCGTTAGCATTCTGTTCGTAGTTTCGTCGGCGAGCGCGATTGTGCTCGCAATCATCCTGGTCAGAATGAACAGGCATGGACGCGCAACGAATCGCCGACAAAAGTAATGTCTTACGTCACTTTAGGCATAGGTTATGAGCAAGACGATTTTCAGAGACAAGATTCAAGTTGGTAACGTGGATCATAGCGTTGTCGCGATCGGCAATGGCGCCAATGTCATTATACAAAACACGTTATCGGCGGCTGAGGCAGCTCAACGACAAGCGCATCAAGAGCGGCAAATTCTAGCTCAGGGAATTCAGAAGTACACAGGGGCACTGATAGGTAAGGCGCAAGGCAATTCTTTGCATTATGGACTCACCCCTAGTTCTCCACATCCCTATAAGTTCTTACAATCATATACCATCGCTGATGCTGGGCGCTTCTATGGACGAGATCGCATCACGGGTAATCTTATAGAACGTGTTGCTCGCGAACACTTGACTGTTCTTCACGCGGATTCGGGAACTGGCAAGACCTCGATTCTTCAGGCCGGTCTTACTTCGCATTTGTTAGCAAATTCCCACCTACCGATTCTTGTTACTGTTAGGCAACGACCTCTAAGTGAAGAAATCAAAACAGCCTTGTTGTCTGAATATGGGATACTTTCGTGGCTATCA
>JAUQXC010000110.1 GCA_030834825.1 Thermoflexales bacterium | reverse complement strand
TTTTTGCGTTTCAGCCGACCTGAACCGGCGAAGCCGACCACCACCGTCTTCCTGCAACTGAAAGACCTGTCGCGCTTTCGCTATCATCTCTCGGATCAGATCGGCGATGGCAAACGCAAACTATTGAGCGTGCTGGACCGTGTCTTTCCCGAATATGAAACGCTGTTTTCCAGCGTGTTTTTGACTTCGTCGCGCCAGCTCTTAGCCCGGGCCGCTTCGGCGCAAGAACTCGCCGCCTTCGATCTGCGTGAATTGACAGACCTCTTGCAGACCGCCAGCCGCGGCCGGTTTAATCACACCAAGGCCGAAGCCCTGCAGACGCTCGCCCAGCAATCCGTGGGCGTACGTTTTTTGGCGGATGCCGCACAACTCGAAGTGCGTTGTCTGCTGGCTCAAATTGACTTGCTGGAAGAACAGCGCCAACGGGTTGACGACGCACTCGCCCAACTCATGGACCAAGTGCCGCAACATCTCACCTCGATTCCGGGCGTGGGTCCTGCCACCGGCGCAGCGTTGCTGGCCGAGATCGGCGACATCCAGCGCTTGCCCATGTCCCTGGCCTGTGGCCAGGGTGGGCCGGTGCGCGATGCTCCTGAAAAACTTGTCGCCTATGCCGGCATCGACGCCACGGTGTATCAAACCGGTCAATTCGAAGCACGTCGAATGCACATGAGTAAACGTGGCTCGCCGTATCTGCGACATGCCCTGTGGCAAGCAGCCTCGATGGCGATCCTGCACGACGCCGAACTGCGAGCCTATTACGACCGCAAACGACAAGAAGGCAAAGCCCATGGCACCGCACTCGGCGCGATCTGTCGTAAACTTATCACGCGCGTGTACATCGTTCTCAAAGAGGATCGCCCCTACGAAGTACGCACCAAACCCTAATTTTTAAGGTTCGACCTCTTGACTTCTAATAGCAGGTCTGTCGATGTGTTTCTTCATCGACGGGGGTGGCTGCGCGTATGCGCGTGGGAGGGGGCCGCTGTGTTTGACCCGCGTCTGCATTCTCGCTAAACTTGCCGCATCTTGATTCGATCACCGCGACCCGCTGCTGCCCGCCTGCGAATATGTTACGGATGCGCCAATGGTTCCCAACACCAACCCTCGCCATGTGGCACAACATGTCCCACGCCTGGGAAAGGCAAATGTGAACCGAACACCAACGCCTGCTGCTCCACGGCCATGCTCAATAAGCGCACGCGATCTTGCGCTGCCTGCTCGTGCCTCAAATCGGCAAAGCCATGCCAGTGTGGATATTCCATCAACAGTGGATGCCCGATGGCGTCCGCCACGTGGATCAAGTGTTGGCCCGCAGATGTGATCGCCACCGCCGTGTGGCCGGGTCGATGGCCGGGGACTGCCAACAAGCGGAAGCCCGGCATGAACTCCGCGCCCGCCTCGACGATCTGAAGTCGATCTTGAATCAGTGGCAGCGTCTTGCGGCCGAACACCATCAGGAATTCCGGCCACTGTGCCACCCGCGCCTCGTCCGACCAGAACTCCCACGCGTCCTTCAGGAAAATATAGTCGGCGTTCGGAAAGACCCGTTCGTTGCCTGCGCTCAGCCCGCCGATGTGATCGCCGTCGCAGTGCGTGATGATCACCCGATCGATATCGGCGGCCCTCAGGCCTTCGGCCTGCAAGCGATCGAGCAGTGCACCCTCCAATGTGGGGATCGCGCTGCGCAGCAGCCCGGCAGCCTCCAGCCGATCAAGCGCGGCGCTATCTCGCGGCGCAGCGCGACCCAACCCGGCATCGATCAGGATACGCTGTCGATCGGTTTCGAGATACAGGCAGTTGTAATGGAACACGGTTTCGCTCAAAGACAGGCTGTGCTCGGCAAAGACCGCACTCACCTGATCGGCGGGCACATCCTTGACGATGCATTGACCCGGCATCGTCCCCACGCAATCGCTCAGCGCGATACACTTGAAATCTCCAACGCGAAAATGATTATTCTCGACGACCGGCATAAAGCCCTCCTGTGAAATCGGGACGTTTGAGCACTAACGAACAGGGGAAGCCAATCCACAGTGGGGAATGGCATGATCCTATATCACACTTTTGAAGCGCGTGTCAATAGTAGGACTTACGCAGTTGAAAGGGTTTCGCCGTAGTTGAACTGCGGCGACGGCAGTGCAACTGCCTCAAAACTGCGTAAGTTCTAAATAGGCAAATCGAGGTTACGCTTGGAACAAGCGTAGGGCAACCGTAGCACGAGCGTCAGCCCTTCGCCCAATACCTGCTGAGCGAGGAGGTTATACTACCAACACGCTAACTCATTAAATGAGGCCTTTATGCAAAAATGTGTAAATCAGCTCATCGGGTTACTCGTGAGCAGCCTACTCTTAATAGCCTGCAACTCGACTGCCTCAAATGTCTCGCGCTCGTTTAAACCAGTCACACCGCCAGTGAGCGGTACATCCCAGCAGAATTGGCTGAAGACCGCTCAGGGCATATTCGATGTTACGCGCGGCGAACAATTCATCTGGATCGCCACGGCCTTCGGTGTAGCGCGTCTCGATCCAGTGACCCGCGCTTACACCTTCTATGATCAACTGAAGTCTGTCCAACGCCTATTCCCCATTGCAGATGATTCGGTTTATGCGAGCACCGCTCAAGGCCACTACCACTTCGATGGGCAAGCGTGGAGCAAGCTCGTGCTCACCTCAACCTCCCCTATCTCGTTTTATTGGACGCAAGAGTTTGGGCTTGACGCGCAAGGCGATCTGTGGATACATACCTACACCGCACGTGCGTCCCAGACCTATCGCCTCACCGGTCATATTCCACCCCGCGCTGCCCCCTGGTCCGTAACGACTCCGGCCACACCGGGCTTCCCAGATGCAGAACCGAGCTGCGACAATTGGCCGGCGGTTGCCGCCAACACCTACCACTACCGCACGGCAGCGGAATGCCAACGGTACGTCGCCGCGAATGCCCTCTTAAAGCGACACAAGCGGCTTGGCTTCTATGCCGTAGAGGCCAACAATTCGATCTGGTTCACTTCCGGCAACGACGTGCTTCATCTTGCCGCCGACGGCTTAATTATCTCGTCACGCGTTCTGCCCGCGACAAGTCACCTGGCACTCGATCCTCAGCAAGGGGTGTGGGTCGGCACCCAAAATGAGGGACTGCTCTTTGTCACCGACACGGAAGTGCAGCACGTCTCTATCGGTCTGGAGCAGGTAGCGCAGCAAAATTTTCTCGAGGGACTCTTAGTGGTCTTCGGCTGGACCCTAATCTTCCTTGCCTTACCGGCGTGGCGAGCCATCAACCGGCTGCGTGAGCGGCGGCACAGTCAGGAGCGGCAATCATGAAGCGACGCGTGAATCAACTGATCGGGTTGCTGTTGGGTAGCCTACTCTTAGCGGCATGCAGCGTGCCCGTGCCAAACACGCCTGCGCCGCTGAAACCAGCGCTGGGTCCCTTTAACCAAGCAGCCTGGCAGTTCTGGCCGGCGGCCGTTTCACCCCGGGGCGTCTACGACGTCGCACGCGGTGAGCGGTTCATGTGGGTCGGCACTTCGTTCGGTGTGGTGCGGCTCGATCCCGTAACGCGTGCTTACACGTCGTTCGATCAGCTAGGTCGAGTGCAGCGCGTATTTCCCCTGGCCGATAATGCAGTCTATGCGGGCACAACACACGGCGTCTATTACTTCGACGGGCAAGCCTGGAGCCGGGTGACTTTTACTTCAACTTACCCCGTCGAGCCCACTTCGATAACGGCTTTTAGTCTGGATACGCAGGGCGACTTGTGGATGTTGGACAATGTCTCACGTTCCTCACGGGTTTACCATCTCACCGGACATGTTCCGCCGGGCCATCCCTGGTCGGCCACTCTTTCAGACAGCCAGGTTACGCCAGCCCCACCCCTCTTTCCCCATAACAAACCCGATTGCGCTAATTGGTCGGCCGCGGCGACCTTCATCCATAGTTATCGCACGCCTGACGAATGTCTCCAGTATCGCCGCGCTTATACTCTGCGGGAACAGCGCGGCGGCTATGGCCTCTACGCCGTAGAGGCCAACGACTCGCTCTGGTTGATCTCCCAAGAGCAGCGCTTGCTGCATCTTTCTGCCGGCGATACCACGCTCTCCACACGCCCTTTCTTCAGCTACGGCAGCCTGGCACCCGATCCCCAACAGGGCGTCTGGATCGCGGCTTACGATAAGGGATTGTTTTACGCCACCGATACAAAGCTACAGCCTGTTTCGCTGGGCTTGGAAAAATACACCTTATTCAGTCCCTTCAATTTAACCGTCGATACGCAGGGCACCGTGTGGGTCACCACCAGAGACGGCCTGCAATTCCTGGGCCCTGACAGCAAAACCTGGCAGCGCTCTACGGCTAGTCCTCATTCCGAGCGCAGCGTATCCCGCGAGGCCATCGCCGCCTCTCCTCAGGGTGGAGTATGGGTGACGGCCGGAGAGCAGTTGTGGCACTACGCCGGACATACGTTCACTCAGGCGCCAAGTCCTGAGGACGACGGCTACCTGGTGCCGTCGGTAATCAAAGTGGATCAGGCCGGCCATGTGTGGGTGATCGGCAACCATCGCGGCGTGCTGGAATTCAATCCGGCGACCAACCAGTGGCAGCGCCATCTGGCCGAGCATGATTTCGCTCAACTCTCGTTGGGAACGGACGGGGCCCTACTTGCTTTAAGCTATAGCCGTCAACTGTTCTCACGTCCTGCGGGGGGTAACGCCTGGAACCCGATCGCGCACCTCGACTCCGCGTCTGATTTTGCGGTCGTGGCTGATAATCAGGGCGGTGCCTGGGTGGGCCGACGCCAAACAGCCGAAGTGTGGCATTATCCCGCGGGATCCAATCAACCCGGCGCACTGCCGCTCCTGGAAAAAGAAAACTTCAATTTACTTGTCGATCACCAAGACCGCCTGTGGGTCTCAACACCTCATGAACTCATACGCTATGACGGTCAGACCTGGCAAACAATCAGTGCGCCACCGATCGGATTGATCAGTGATCTCGTCACGGCTCCCGATGGTCGCCTGTGGTTCGTCGGTTGGCGTGGGGTGGCCGTGTATGATCCTACTCAGGATAACCAACCATGAAATCGCGATATGGATGGCTTAGTCTATTGTGTTTGGCGCTGTTGATCGCGTGCCAGTCCACACCCCATAACCCCATGACGTTAACGCTCACTCCGACTGATCAGCCGGCCTGGCAGCTGTGGCTGAGCAGCTCTACTCCTAACGCCGTGCTGAGTCTGGCCGTTCAGGAAGACCACTTGTGGGTAGGTACCCGCTTCGGCCTCTGGCAGATCGACACGGCGGCCAAGCGCGTTTTGCGACATGACCTGCTGCTGGGCGAAGTTCACCAGCTGTTGCCGGTCGAGAATGGACAACTGTGGGCCGGGGGGAGTGCAGGCCTGTTCTTTTTCGATGGAACAGAGTGGCGCAGAGTCGATCCACTTGTTGGAATCAGCCACTATCACGGCAGTATCATGGCCCTCGCAATTGACGCCACGGGCGATCTGTGGCTGGTCGCCGAAGTCGGGCGCGGGGTAAGCACCCTTCACTATCAGGGTCATCTTCCCGTGGAAATGAAATTTTTACCGCTGGATTCCGACCGGGGGAACGCGCCAAACTTGTGGCCGCCCGATTGCCAACAAATCTCCGTTTATGAATCGAGTCACTTCGCCTATCATACCAGCGAGGAATGCCGCGCACTGCAGAACGCACGGCAAAGTGTGCCTCTTGAATCCGATATCATCTTCCCGCAATTGACGATCGATGCGCAGGGAAGTCTCTGGTGGATGGAGGCAAGCACGCTTCAACGCTCTGTGAATGGAGTGGTAACTGAGTGGGATCTGCGCACGAACACTTTAAAAGCTGATCCAACGCAGGGTATCTGGATCGGAACCAATCAGGGGTTGAGTTATACCGATGGCTCCGCGTGGCATGAAGTGAGCTTGCCCGCACAACCCTACCGGCTCGATGTTGATCCAGTCGATCTCGCCGTCGATTCTTCAGGGCGCGTGTGGATGTTGACTAACACCGGTCAGATCGTTTGGCAACAGCCCGATCAATCGCTCCGCTTCAGCTACGAGATGGCGAGCGCAGTACACGCGATGGCCGCCGCGCCTGAAGGCGGCCTCTGGATGACGCATGGCAGCGATCTGGCAAAACTCAATTCGCCGACCCCACTCATTCAGCCGATTACGGGTACCAGGCTGGAACACTTGATGGTTGATCCTGCAGGCAACGTCTGGGCCATAACCGATGGTGGTTCCGCGCTGCAGTATCGACCTGATGCAGATCAGTGGATTCGTCACCTTCTCACCAAACCGGCTCCCCTGGAGGCAGAGCTTGATCCCATTCAACAAATTGTTGCCAGCGCCGACGGTACAGTGTATGCCGTTGGCCTGAGCGGCCTCGGCGAATTGACGGCAGCGGGGGACCTGATCACCGCGACAGTCGCACTGACGACAACAGCCTTACCCTATCCCGCTCATCGACATCGTGCCCTCTTCCCGCTCGACGATGCTCTCGCTAATCGCCCGGACGCTCTCCGCAATAGTCAAAGCGCGACCGCTCCGCATGGTGGGATCTGGCTGGCCATCATCGATCAACCTGACCTGTGGCACTACGCCAAGGGCCGGGTCACGATGTTGGCCCACCCCTTAAACGGTCGGGATGTCCTGGGGCTCTACATCGATCAACGTGGTTGGTTGTGGGAAGTCGGCAACGGTCAACAGTTGGCCGTCTACGATGGACAAAACTGGCGGACCATCGCCATGCCTGACCTCGGCACTGTGAAACGCATCGCTGGCGCTCCCGATGGTCGCTTGTGGGTTGTGGGTGAACGCGGCGTCGCCGTGTATGATCCGAAGCTGGACAAGCGACCATGAAGTATCGGTCACGTGTTCCGCAGATTTGCCTGATCATGCTGCTGTTGACGGCGTGTACTGCTCCCGCGCCCGTGCCCGAACAAGATCACAAGTTCCGTTTGGCTGCGCATACTCTGTTCCTGGACGAGCCGATCGCCAAGTTGGCCGTGGCAGCCGGCTTCGACACCATCGTCCAGGTCTTCCCGTGGCGCGATCTGAATCCACAACCTGATGTTTACGCTTGGCAAGCTGCCGACGATATGGTGGCGGTAGCGCAAAAGAGCCGCCTCGAGCTGGTCGTGCGCCTGGACATGCCGCCGCTGTGGGCGACACGCGCCGATCCGGCCGGCCTGCCTTTTGAGTTGAACGCCTATCTCAACTTTGTTGAAGCAACAGCGGCCCGCTATCAAGGGCGCATTCTCGGCTACATCGTCTGGAACGAACCGAATCTGGCAGTGGAATGGGGCGGCTGGGTGGCCGAACCCAAACAATATGTGGAAGTGTTGTGTCAGGCTTTTACACGCATTCGAAAGGTTGATCCGCAGGCGATCGTCATTGCCGCTGGCCTCGCCCCGACGAATGAGTTCTCTTATCGCGCGATGGACGATCGGGCATTTTTGCAACAGATGATGGCACACAACGCCGCACGCTGCTTTGATGTCTTGTCGGTACACGACTATGGTTATGGTCTGCCGCCAGACGATGCATACGGCGCACATGGTGGTCTTAATCTGGCACGCCTGATCGATCTGCGTGAAATTCTGCTGGCCGCCCATGCCAGCCAGCCCGTCTGGATCACCGAATTAGGTTATACCATTCAACCGGGCCTGCATCCTCATGTCTCGGCCGACGATCAAGCAAATTATCTTCTGGGATCTTTCCAGCGCGTGCATGCCGAATGGCCGTGGGTGGAAATGTTCACCGTCTGGAATTTGAGTTACAACGGCAGCGACGAAGAGATGCAGGGTTTCAGTATCATCAATCCTGATCAGACACCACGACCTGCTTTTCAACGTATCGTCGACATGCGGCGCCAACTTACCTCCGCTCACTAAACAAAACCTCGCCCGATCGCGTAACGCGATCGGGCGAGGTTGCCTGGTTCCGGAATTCTGCAGAAGTCTACGCGGCGCTGCCTTCCAACAGGCCGGTCGCTCGCGCCAATTCCGCTGCTTTAACGCGGCTGGGACAGCTCAACTTGGCAAGGATGTTGCCCACGTGACCTTCGGCTGTCTTCTCGCTAATCGTTAAACGCTGCGCAATTTGGCGATTGGTCATGCCGGTCACAATGAGTGCCAGCACTTCACGCTCGCGGCGGGTCAGCGCGCCCGGGGTGCGGTTTGACGAAGTCGGCCGCCGCTGGCGGGGCCGTAGACCGAACTGCTTCGCACCTGCCTCACAAGCTTCCATATCGGGTTTGGCGTTCAAGCGCGACAGTACGGAATGCGCCACGGATAACCGCTCGCGCCCTTCATTTTTGCTTTCCAGATCGCCCAGTTCCAGTAAGGCAAAGGCCAGGCCGCTATTCGCGCGCGCTTCAAACAGCAAATCATGCAGCTGCGCTGCGTGTTCAGCCGCTGCCCGATACGCCCCACTGGCCGCACGCCAGTCTTTGCCGTGAGTCAACAAGGCCGCGTGGCTCAGGGCGGTGGCTAACTGCGTCGCTGGATGATGTGCATGATCGAGTAGTGCTTCCAAATCATTCATCCAGGCCCTGGCTTCGTTGGACTGACCGGTCTGCGCAAAGTGCACCACCATGTCCGCCAGAATGGGCGCCACCACAGTGGGATCGCCGCTGGTGCGGGCGTAGGCGCGCCAGCGCTTCAACGCCTCCAGCAAGTTGCGCACCTGTAAGTTCAGCATGACGCGCGCTTTATAGCCCCCCCACAGGGCCGCGGCCGTCAAATTACGATCGTGAGCGCAGACCGGCGACTTGATAACCAGATCGCACTCGGCTTGTGCTTCGGCCCATTGTCCCAACCCCACCAGGACCTGGCTGCGAATGAGCCGTGCGGCCACTGCGACATAGTCAGCGCCCTGCGCTTGCGCCGTCGTGATCACTCGCTCGGATAGCGTTAATCCTTCAGTCCAACGTCCCGAACGACGACAGAATTCCAACAAAGGAACGCCGCCCAGCAACAGCAGGCGTTCGTCGTTCTTGACGGTTTCGATCATACTGTTCAAGGGAACCTTGCGTCCAAACATGGCATCGAGAAAGACCGCGATGTCGTCGCCCCAGCGGGGCGCGAAATCGACCAGCATAGCCGCTCGGGTGTTGAGCCATTCGCCCAGCCCATTTGTGTAAGGCAGATCCGCCCGATAGACGCCCACCAGCAAGATCGAGGGTTGATCCAACTTCGCCGCCATAGTGCGCAGCACCCTCACGCTGGCGGCATCGGCACGATGCAGACCCTCCACATGAATCACCAAGGGGTCGAGCTCGATGAGTCCATCCAGCAAATCAAATACCGCAGCGGCCAGACGATCTATTTCGTTTTCTTCTACTGAGACATCCTGGATCAACTGTAGTCTAAGCGAGTGCGCCGTGGCACGTCGTGCCGCACGTGCTTCTGTCATTTTGGAAACATGGTTCAAGAGATCGTTCAATAGGCCGTAGGGTGTGGCCAGTAAGGGAGCTACCGCGCGCAGTACTGGCAGATCATACGTGAAGGCTGGTCCCGGGTGATCCACACCAATCAAAACGCTCAAACCGTGGCCTGTGCGGACCCAGGCTTGCAAACCATCTAATAACGCCGCTTCTGACCGACGCATGGCACGCGCCGAAGGAGCAACCTCCGGCGCATGGGCATGACGATTATTCACACTCGGCAAAGAAATCTGCATCGACTGTAAGTTCATCAGCACTCCTTTCTTATGTGTCAACTACCGTGATTCCCAGATTGAGTATAGTGGCCCTAGATAAAGCATACATGAAATGAAGATGAGAGGACGTGACGGACACCCTACGCACGATCCACGACTACCTGACGCACATGGTTTGGCATAAGTCGCAGGAACATAAGGGTCGGACTGAAGATGCACAGACATTGCAAATAAGACGCTGCAGCAATCGATTTTGTTCCGACGATTTGAAACAAAAAGAGACAGGACCGGTAATGAAGATTCGCTTGAATCTTCTCCACCAGTCCCGTCGATGAGTATGCCACGCAGGCTTTGAGTGTGCGCTTACAGCTTACTTGAAATCAGGATACACTTGTCGCACTTGATCGACCAAACCAGAGTTGGGAGCCAGGACCCACAACGTTCCTGTTTCCGCGGCATACAGACACGTCATTTGACGGCTGCCAGACCAACAAGTTTGATCGGGCACTTGTGACTTGGCCCCGCGGAAGCGCAGATCGAGATAAGCGTTCATGGCTTGCTGGAACTCCGCGGCATCTTCTGATGTGTCCCACGCCCACTGGATCACGAGCGCCGCCTGATCGGTTTCCTGATCGTAGTACACCCGATAGCGATCGCCGCCCCACCCGGCCGCGGCCTTCTGAGCAGTCTCTTCCGATAACCGCGCAGCCTCGTCGACACTGGCGGACAACAGCAAGTAGGTTCGCCATTCACCCAACACTTCATCGGTGATGATCTGCCAGCCTCCGCCGAACGCTTTAGGCACCGGCACAGCCGTCACCTCAATTGGTTGCTCGCCCTCCACATATTTTTGTGGATGCAGGATCTGTTCGGTACTGATAGGTGGATTTTCATAAGCGTTATTCACTGCCGACCAGCCTTCACGTTGATACAGCGTCTCGACAAAGGCGCGTCCCTGCTCACGGCGAAAAGCCACATCGTGCACGACGAATGGGGGCGCGGCCGGATCGTTGATCGCCTCCGGCAAAGCCTGATATTGTGGCATGGCATCCTTGTAAAGATCGCTGGCGCCCTGCTCCACCCAGCGCTCAGTCGCCAAGGTCGTATCGCCTCCAATCAGCGCCTGCAAGGCCTGGCATTGTTCATCACCGCGCGTGCAAGCCGGATAGAGACCCCAGGATGCCAGGTCGAAACGTTGTTCGAGCAGGGCATGTGCAGTTTGATGCACATAGGCAATGCCTTCCACTCCGCCGAACTCTCTACCCACCACGAAGATAACCTCCTGCCATGGCACATAGAAGCCGCCGGCATTATCGGCAAAGCGATTCACCGTGTAGCGCGTCAGATCGAATCCGGGGCGCACCAGCCCTAACACCGCCAGCGTGCGTGCTTGATTCGTCAGTTCCGTCTGCCGCTGTTGAATATCCAGAATGGACTTCAGCGCTGTCTCCAAAATGTCACGCGGCAACAAGGCGACGGTAATCTCGCGATCGGCGTTGATACCTCGCTCGGCAGCAATTTGATCGCGCAGGCGCAGTAACCCGGTTTGCACAGCTGGATTCAACGTCGGCAACGGCGTCGGCGTGCGTGTGGGCGGCGCTGTCGGCGCGGGCGTCGGTGTCCAGGTCGCGGGGTATCGAGTAGGTGTAATGGAGGGCGTCGGCGTCACTGTCGGCGTGTCAGTAGGCTCGGGTGTCTCCGTGGGGATAACCGCTGCTGCGGGCGTGCCAACCAACCCGCTGACTACTTCATTGATTTTGTCCTTTAAGAAATATCCCCCCACTGAAACGACCAGCAAAATCAACAGCAGCAAGATAACGATGCGCGGCCAGCGCTTGCGCTTCCCACGCGATCTGACAAACTTGACCTTGGAGCGCAGGCCGGAGAGTTCCGTATCCACCGTCGCTGCGGCCGGCTCGATCGGTTTTACCGCTTCCACCGGTACAGGTTCAACTGGCTGCGACTCGCGGCGTGGTGCAGGCTTTTCAATCGCTGGTGTGCTGATCGGCGATGTGAACGGTGATGGTTCACTGGCCGGCGTCTGACTCGTCAGCGGTGACTTCGTTTTACTGCTCGGTGCAGGGGGCGGCGCGGTCTGGGCGGCCATGACCTTCATCAAGCGCAGCTGCGCTTCCGTATTGGCCGGGTTAAAACGCAGCACGCGTTGCAAGCACTCGATCTGCTTGCGTGGATCCTCCACAGCGGTGCTCAGCAGGTACCAGGCCTGTTCAGAGTTGGGATTCTGCTTGATGTAGGCGACGAGCAGACGCTGCGCCTGGGGCAGTTGTTTGCTGCGAATGTACTCTTGCGCTTGTTTGATGGTATCGATGTCCGGCTGGCTCATGACCAGTCCTTTCCGTCAGCCCCGCAGAATCGTTCAGCCTGCCACGCCCGCATACAATTGATCGGTCTTGGCCGCCATAATGAAATCATTGCGATGCAACCCTTTGATCTTGTGGGTCCACCACGTCGCAGTGACCTTGCCCCACTCCGTCAGCAACGCCGGATGATGACCCTCTTCTTCGGCTAACTCCCCTACCCGATTGGTAAACTTCAGTGCTTCCACAAAGTCCTTGAATTTATACACGCGTTCCAGCTGGTGGACGCCGTTGCGTTCCAGCAGCTGCCAGTCGGGGACTTGCCGCTGGAATTCGGCAATCTCGGCGGCTGTTACGCGCGGTGAATCGGCACGACAGGCCACACACTTGAGTTGCGCTAATGGTTCCATACCGCGAAGCCTTTCTCCAGGTTGATGACACTTGTTATTTTACTTCAAATCGCCGTAAGAGGTAGCCACCACCGGTTTGACTAGGTCCGTGCCCGATGTTACGATCAGGGCATTCTCGCGACGTTCAGCCAACGTCACATACGGTACATCGTCCACTACTGAATCAACTCGTTCATCCTGGAGGGAGCATGTCTCAGCTCGAGATGTACGCTGTGCAGCGGTTAGCGCGCACAGCGGCCGATCGGGGCCACTATCACCTGGGCAAGCTGCTCAACGCTGCCGTGGTCTCACTCACCAATCGATCGGTGCACACAGAGTCGCTGCCTAACACCGATCGAGAATTGGCCGAGGTGGTAGCCGCGTTGGAACCCGCATTGCGCCAGGCCGGTCTCGATCTACGCTTGCTGGCGGCCATTCAGCAGGCGCGTGAGATTATCGCCGCTGGAAACCTGATCTTCTATGACGCTGTGCCAGCGGTGTGGGTGTGCCGCGTGTGTGGCGAAGTGGCGCTGGACACCCCGCCCGATCAGTGCCCGCACTGTGCAGCTGGAGCACTGGTCTTTCAATTCTTTCCCGCCACATTTTATCTGGAGCCTGAACCGGTCTCCAATTTGATGACGCAACTGTCCCGTACCGCCGACTGGCTGGACGCTGCCCTTCAAGGCCTCAGCGCAGAGCAAGTAGCACGGCGCGTGGATGGCACCGAGGGCGCATGGTCATTGCATGAAGCGGCGGGACACTTATTGGACACGCAGCACCTTATCGCGCAGCGCGTACAGCTATTTCTGGAACAGGCCACACCCAAACTCAACGCTGCAGCGCTGTGGCAAACGGTCGAATCAACCCGCTTGTCGGCAACCGAGATGGCCGCGGAGTTTCGCCTGTCACGTGAAGCCATGTTGACCCAGCTGCGCTCGATTCCGGCTGCTCACTGGATGCGCACCGGTCAGCATGCCGAGTTTGGCCCGGTAACTTTGCAACAGCAATGTACTTACTTCGCCAAGCACGAACACTGGCACATGGCGCAGATCACACGCATCCGGCGCGCCCTGTGATGGTGCCCTGTGATAGTGTGTGGCTGAAAGAGGATAACTCATGAGTCGTTTACTCTTTGTCTGGTTATGCGTGGCTTTCCTGGCAGCGTGCCAATCAAAGCCGCCCACCGGCACACCGACCACCGCACCTACTGCCGTCGTGGCCGTGGCAACCAACACACCACGACCTGCGGCTACGACAACGGACCAACCAACGGCCACACGGACCAACACACCACCGCCGACAGCGACGCCCATAAACGCAGAGACTCCTACGCCAGCGCCCATAGAGACGACGTCCACAGCGACACCCACCACAACGCCCACGCCCCTGACCCGCGAGGTGTATGTGAATTCTGATAGCGGCTTGAATCTGCGATCGGAGCCGCGCTCGACAGCGACATTGCTGCGCATCCTGGCTACCGGTGCACGCCTGACTGCCATTGGTGCCGTCATGGAGCCTGATGCGAATGGCATCGCGTGGCAAAACGTGCAGACCACCGAGGGGCAACTGGGTTGGGTAGCTGCGCAATTCTTGATCGAGACCAAGCCGGTAACTGCAGCACCGACGTCGACGCCGCCCTCAATCTCCGCAGTGGATACTACACCCGTCGTCACACCGATTGCAACAGCAGGTTACGTGTACGTGGCGGCGCTTGACGGCTTGAATCTGCGCGCGGATAAAAGTGCTTCAGCGCAGTTGTTAGCCATGCTGGCAAACGGTCAACGCCTGCAAACGAACGGGTTGGGCTTTGGCCCGGATGTCAATGGCATCACGTGGCTCAACGTCAAAACGGACCATGGCCTGGAAGGTTGGGTAGCCTCGTCTTTTGTCACCGCCAAAGTGCCCTCGGTTGCCACACCTGCTCCCGCCGTCAATGTCGCGGCAGCCGTGGCTGAAATCCTGCGCCGCACGAATGATCTGCGCCGCCAGCACGGTATATCGGAGGTCACGCTGATCGACGACCTCAATCGTCTCGCGCTGGAGCACAGTCAATACATGGCGCAAAACGGCATCAGTCACACCGGCGCCGGCGGATTGAGTGCCAAGCAGCGCATCAGCAATGCCGGATACGGCGCCGGCCGGCCGACGGAAAACATCTTCGGCGGACAGGCAACTATCGATGACGCCTGGGGATATTGGGTCACCGATCCGCCCCACCTGGAGGTCTTGTTGAATGCTTACAACACCGTACTGGGCATCGGCGTGTACAAGACGGGATTCATGCTGTATTACACCATGGATTTCGGCAAACCGGTCGGTCCCTGACCTCCTGGCTGTCACTACTTACTGGCAAAAGGTGCGACCTGCGGTACAATGTCCCCGGTCGCAGCCATCCACCCTGCCCGACCTGGATCCGTGAGTGACAAACCGCAGCCGCTCTTCTGAAACAGCCCACGCACGAGCGGGTGGATCGCTTCATCAACGCCGGGCATGCTCTATTTCCCGAACCGCGCTGAACCACGCGCGCAAACGCTCACCATCTTTCACTCAGGAGTTACCATGTTCAAGCGAATTCTGCTCCTTGGATTGATCGCCGCGATTAGCCTGACGGCCTGCCAAATGCAGCGGGGCAGCGCCCGAGATCTGCTGCCCGTTGTGCCGAATACCACCGTGGTGGAAGGCGAGACCATTACGCAGTTTCTGACCAAAGTGACAGATGGCGCAGCCCTGGTCGCAGCCAGCCCGCATTTGATTCCACTCATTCAACGTGTGGAAACGTCGTTGACGTGCTACCAGGACCTGGGAGCCGTGGCGCTGCGCACTTACACGGATAAAGACTTTGCCTTATCCGCCGGTATCGTCGCCATCATCGATCGTAAAGCGCTGACCAACCCGGCGAATTTTGCGAATTGTGTGCTGGGCAACGCCCAGGCACCCGATGACAGCTCCGCCGCGCCGACGATCGATCCCTGCGTCAAGACATACACGCTGAAGAAAGACGACAACGAGTTCCACATCGCCTACATTGCCACAACGCAGGAGATGTGCCAGGCGTTCTGCTCGCGGCTCGAAGGCTGCACGGGACAATGAACTTGAACCATGAACCCTGAACCATTCACAACGCTGGCGCAGGTGAATGCGGCGATTGTGACGTGTGAGAAGTGCGCGCGTTTGCGGCAGTATTGCACGGCGGTGGCACAGGAAAAACGCCGCGCCTTTCGCCAAGAGACGTACTGGGGCAAGCCGGTGCCGGGCTTCGGTGATCCACACGCCCAGCTATTGATCGTGGGGCTGGCGCCAGCCGCACACGGCGGTAACCGCACCGGGCGGATGTTCACCGGCGACCGATCGGGCGACTTTCTGTACGCAGCGCTGCATCGCGCCGGGTTCGCCAACCAAGCGAGCGCGACGGCACGCGACGACGGCCTGCAATTGCAGGCGGCTTACATCGCTGCGTCTGGCCGCTGCGCTCCACCCGATAACAAACCCACGCCCGCAGAACTCAACCATTGCCGCCCGTATTTAATCGAAGAATTACGCCTGTTGAAGCAGGTGCGCGTCATCGTGGCTCTGGGCAAGATCGCTTTTGATAACGTCCTGGCCGTGTTGGCCGATCGGGGCGTAGCGCTTCCCAAACCCCGACCGGCTTTCGGCCACGAGGTCGTCTATCACCTGGATCGCTACACGTTAATCGGATCATACCATCCCAGTCAGCGCAACACGCAGACCGGCCTGTTGACACCGGCGATGTTCGATCGAATCTTTCAGCGCGCCAGGGACGTCATCAGCGCCTCTGTCCTGACAAATTAAACATGGCCCCACATCTCACCCGCCGCGCCTTCCTGCAAGTGACCGCGGCCAGCAGCGCCTTGATCGCAACAAGTTGCGCCGCGACAAGTTGCACCGCTTTGCGGATCGAAGAGAGTGAGCGGGCACGCATCCCCGATCTGGCGCGTCCACACGATCTGGCAGGCAGCCTTCAAGCCTGGAGTGAAACCACCCTGACCCTGCAATCACCCAGTCGCAGCAACACGTGGCCGCTGTCAACTGATCTCGCCATTTATGCTCCGACAAGCCAATTGATCGGGCGCGCCGATCTGACAGCGGGCATTGAGATCGGCGTATGGCTGGACGCCCAAAACCGGCAGATCACTTCTCTTCAAATCCTGCCGCCCTTTGCCGGATCACATGACTTTCCGGATTCTGTTCAACAACCCGCCCCAACCGGCGAGACTCGCGAGTTTGGGCCGTTGACTTTGATCACACGTGCCGGTTGGGGAGCAACCTGGCCCAATCTGCAAGCGCAGGCAGAACACGGGCTGTTTGATCCAGTCACCAACCCGGAAGGTTGGTTGATGTATCGCGGGGCATTGACCGACGTGTTCAAGACCATTGTCGTTCATCACAGCGCCCTACCGCTCGCCGATGGCCCACAGCCTATTCAACGCGCACATCTGGGCCTCAAAGGCTACGCAGACATTGGTTATCACTTCCTCATTGACGGGTTGGGCGATCTGTACGAAGGTCGCACCTTGCGCGCACGTGGCGCACACACCGGCGGACACAACACCGGCACCGTCGGCGTTGTGCTTTTGGGCAACTTCAACGTCGTCGAACCTTTTACGCGAGCGTGGCAGACGCTGCGCGATCTCAGCGTTTATCTGCGCGACACGTACCACATCACGCACATCGCCGGGCATCGCGATTTTCAGCCGGAGGAGACCGAATGTCCCGGCGCGCGCTTGGAGCGGCGCTTGCCCGCGCTGGCCGCTGAATTGAAGATGAAGTTCGGGATAGAGGGGTACGTGGTACCGAAATGGGTAAAACGCAACCGTCGACTTGTTCACCGCGAACGCTGACGCAGCAGTAAGCGGGAGTGTAGCATTGGCTTACAATGGCCAGGCGGGATCGCCCCGATCGCCGTTGGCATGTTTGGAAGATGAGGGGGTAGCGTCGTTTCCAAAAAGGTCGGGGCCGCTCTCCGCCTTCTGACGCCGCACAACCAAGAGCATGCTCAAAATGAGCAACTGGCCGATGATCATGCCTCCTAATTCGGGCCAGCGCGCTGAACCTTCCAGGGCGACTTCGCACCACTCAATCACGCCGCTCATCGCGCCGCTGATGCTGCGCGCGTAGTCCGTCAGATAGACGACTTCGATGAGCGCCAGGATAATAAAGGGGATCGCTAATGCAAGGGTGACCAGAATGATAATCAACTCGACTTTGCGCATGTGCCCTCCCGACAAGTTAGCGTTGTCCTGTAATGGATTGTGCGCTGAGATTAACCGCCAGGCAGCTTCGTTAGTTTCAGTACCATTGGGGTGAAGCTAATACCGTTTCTGATTTGTCTCTCTCCAGTGCAACAAAAGCCCAACTTCTCGTAAATCGGCACAGCATATGCCGAAGAATTGACGCTGATTTCCGCCAGTCCCGGCTCTTGAGCTCGGCAGACCTGCACGGCCCGGCACAGGAGTTCTTTGGCAATTCCTCGCCGCTGAAATTCTGAGACGACGAACAGCAAGGATACATGATGGTAGCCTCGCATTTCAATAACGCCCAC
>JAUQXC010000109.1 GCA_030834825.1 Thermoflexales bacterium | reverse complement strand
CTGAGTAGCTAACACTTTCACTTTCGCCACGCTGGTGCGAGACGGAAAGGGCTGAGTCGTAAGGTCAAGAACGGCAAGGTGGAACTCTGACACGTGATCCAGCGGCGGAGCTTGCGCCAGCCGATTTGAAAAACGCTCAGTTGTCGTTTGAAAGCGGGATCGATTTCTGGACGGTCCCCCGTTCGCAAGACCTGTTCACCGATATCGTAAATCCAGAGCGTCGCGACCGCGATGGCCAGCAAGAGATGATTGAGGCGGTCAGGCTCAGTGAGTTTGGTGGCGGCTAGATCAAAACTACCCGATTTATCATCCCGGAAACTTTGCTCGATGTGCATACGCTTCAAGTAGTTTTTCAAAGTGCGCGGGTTGGCTGACACATTCATCGCGATGGCACACAACTCAGCGGGCTGTTTGGGCGTGGCTTTCGTCCAGGTCACGGCCAGGTTACAACGCCAATCGGCGGCGGCGGTTAAGCAGACTTGTTGAAAATAGCGTGCGCGCCCGGGTCGGACGCCCAGCGTGTTGACGGTTAGCACGCGGCCATCGACCAGGGTCACGGTGGTGTTATTCGCGATCCGGATGCCGTAATTCCAGTGTATTTTCCGGCATTTTTGCGCCCAATCCTTATCGCGAAAGCCGCGGTCGGCTACGCACCGGCCCACCCCCGCCTGCGGCAGGGGACATGGGCAGAAGGTCACGCTGGCCATTGGGCGCAACAACTGTGCCGCTTCCATTAGGAGCGCCTCGCCTTTCTCAACGGTAATCAAACCGGGGCCTTTCACGGTTAACCAGGTCAACGGAATGGTGCGAAAGCAATGGGATAGCGACAGCCGAAAAAATTGGAGCGCTTCATGGTTGACCCAACAGCCATCCAAGATCACAAAGACCTCCTGGGCAGCCCACGCCTGTACCGCTTCCGTGATCAACGGTCGATAGAAGGCGGGAACATCGATGAATTGATTCTTTAACCAGCGCCGCACCTGGGCAATGCGCCCAGCGGCCTGGGCGTCGCTCGGAATATGTTGCGCGATCTGACTCAGATGCACGGACTGCGACAGAATTAAGCCAACGATGATCCAGACCCAGTTCGCGATGCGTTTCAGATGGGGTTCCGGATGCACGGCCCGCAACTTCGTA
>JAUQXC010000108.1 GCA_030834825.1 Thermoflexales bacterium | reverse complement strand
CATTGCAAAGTAGCATATGTCGGCGGAGTCTGCCGTAGCCCTGGCCGCGCCCGTACTTGGCAAAGACCTCGTGCTGCTCAATAGTACGATTCTGAGGTCCGGGATTCGGACTGTCAGTGTGGTGCTGCGCGTGATGGGGCCAGCTGACCTTGAGGTCTAACTTGGTGTACTAGCGATCTGATGGTTTGTTTATCCAAACAACAAACTATCAGATGCTCATATCTTATTCCTCAACTGCTTCAGAGTATATCGGGTATTTGGCCGATTTTGTTGGTGACTAAATCGGTTATAGTCACTCAGAATGGATAATTTAAACTCGATATCCTGATGACTGAGTTACCCAACGGGCGATCGAGTACTTTGTTGGGTAACTACAGCATTGCGACTTGAATCCAAATAGATTTGGTACAATCGTGCATGTATTTCTAACCATTCCTTGACATTTTGATCTGCCGCGGCGATCTATTCCGCGATTATCTGCGGCTGAACTGAAACATTCGCGTGTGCCTGTGCTTCACCCCGCTTGAGCGAAAGTCTGATAAAATCACACCGTTTTAGATTAGACTCTCCACTCCTTGTTAGAGATGTGCATGGATGCTCAAATCCAGACACCCCACCGTTAAAAACAATCTGCTATTGCTCGCTACGACCAATCCAGACGCAGCGACATGGGTGCCGGTCGGATCAGCTCCCTGGTTTGAGTGGCTTGCCAACCAGCAGGCTTTTCTTTTTGAAGATGGCGCAGGACATTTCACCGCTCGCCGGGAAGTGAGGCGTGGCCGTGAGTACTGGTATGCCTATCGCCGGCGAGCGGGAAAACTCTTCAAGACATACTTGGGCAAGTCGGATGAGCTAAGTGCTGAACGGTTGGAACAGGCCAGTCTGTATTTAGCGGGTCACATGCTACTTCCCCCCAACGCCACGGATCGACTGGCGAGGCTATACGATCTGGAATCCGCCGCAGATTTCAGATCCGAATTGTCCATCTGGGCTCAAACCAAAACCCGCGTGCCCGCGTTGCCCCGTACGCTCATCGCTCGTCGTCGGCTTACGCAGCGGATAACAATGCCAATCACCATTGTTCATGCCCCCAGTGGATATGGCAAAACCACCCTGCTTAATGAATGGCGGCAAGCCTGTGGGCGGCCGGTGGCGTGGGCCTGGTTGGATTCCAATGACAATCACCCCATGCATTTCTGGTCGACGTTGGTGACGGCTTTGCAAACGATTCAGGCCGATTTGGGTCGGGATCTGTTACCCCAGTTCCAAACACCGCCCGCTGTGGCAAATTCCGAAGTGGCGTTGAATCTCGCACACGAAATTACGCGCGTCGCGAATAACTTTGACACTTCGGGCCATTTAGTTTTGATCTTGGATGATTATCATCACATCACGCAGCCTGCTATTCATGCGGCTGTCGAAACTTTTCTGGAGCATTTACCACCGACACTACAACTGATCATCTCCAGCCGCACAGTGCCGCCCTTGAAGTTGAATCAGCAGCGGACAGCCAGCCCAGTCGCCACGTTGACGACTGACGATTTGCGCTTGACGTTTGAGGAAGGGATTGATTTTTTGGAACGGTACACCCTGAACCGTCCATTGGCATACAGTGAAATGGAGATATTGGTCAAGCGAACCGAAGGCTGGATTGCCGGCCTCAAACTCGCCGCTTTGGCGCTTGACCAGCAAGACGATCGGCGTCAATTCACGGCGACCTTTACCGGAACGCATACTTATCTGCGCGCCTATTTCATCGACAATGTCTTGCAACAATTGCCCATGTCGACACAAGCATTTCTGTTTAAAACTGCCATCTTAAGACAGCTGATGGGGGATGTGTGCAATGCTGTAACCGGACAAACCGATGGGGCAGAGGCTCTGGCCGAAATTTGGCAGAAAGGTATGTTCCTCTTACGGTTGGAAGAACCAGGCTGGTATCGCTATCATGAATTGTTCGCTGAGATGCTCACTGAACAGTTGCAGCTCCAATTTCCCGTTGAAGTCCCGAACTTACATCGCCGGGCCGCGGAATGGTATCGGACGCATGAGTCGCCGGCTGATGCCTTATATCACTTATTCATCATTCAAGCCTATGAAGAAGCAGCGGATTTGATTGAAGGCATTGTTGTGCGTGAACTAAAAGAATTCGGCGAGGAATCGCGTGTGCTGCACTGGCTGAGGCAATTGCCGATAGCGAGTGTGCAGCAACACCCGCTGCTTTTGCATGTTTATCTGCGCTTAGGCGCGCTGGCCTTGCCAGATGCCTACCTGGATCAATATATAGCGCAAGTTGAACGGAGTGTTGGATCAATCACCCCACACGAACGGACGTCTAACGAGCGGGTAGTGCTACAAAAAATCCAGCACCTTCGTCAACGACTGGATAAGCATCCGGCAGTCATTTCTTTTGAAGAAGGTGTTGATGATTGGCAGATATTGGATGAAACCCTGAGATTGCAGTACCCCATAAGGCAGGGCCCGCCTCAGGCAGAAGCGCTGGCTCGCGAAATCTATGAAACCGGACAGGCACGGCGTAACTTGTATGTCATGTTAGTGGCGGGCGGAATGTGCGCCGGTCAGGCCTATTTGCAAGGGCATTTCCGGCGCAGTGAGAACATGGCCTATCGGGTCTTGCGGCAAGCCATGGCGCAATGCAATCGATTGCCGGACATGGCGAGTATTTCTTTGATAACATTGTCTCGTATCTGCTATGCCCGTAACCAACTCGCGCAGGCGCAGCAACTCTTACTTCGAGTTGCTGAAGTTGCTCCGAATCCTGTCAGCTCGAACATCCTGATCATGAGCGCAATTACCCGGGCAAAGATTCAATCCGCACAAGGCCGAGGAGAAGCGGCGGTTGTCACGCTACAAGCGGCTCGAGAATTGCAGGCTAAACGTCCCTCGCGCATATGGCCCAACGAGGATTTGCTTTCCTATCAAGCTCTATTCCATTTGCGAAACGGCGACATTCACAACGCTGAAAACCTTATCAGTCAGGCGGGCGATACTGATGCGCATCCCCTGACTGCCCTGGTCAAGGCAGAATTACTTCTGAAGCAAGGCCAAACGGCTGCCGCCGTAGACCTTCTAACCCGGCTGCTTAGGCACTATCCCTATGGTTTACCACATGAGCCTCTCTTGAATGCCCGCGTGATGTTAGCCGTGGCCTTATTTAAGGAGCATAAACTAAACGAAGCGCAGCACGTGATGATAGACGCTATTAGGCTGGCCGCTCCTGAGCTCTTCATTCGCCCATTTCTGGATTATGGCTCTCAGAGCCTGACGTTGCTCACGTGGATCATGGAGAACGAGGCTCTGACGCTGAAAGCCCAGTCTTTTGTTAAAGAGATTCTACGCATGGCAGGTCAAGTCGACGGTGCGCCTGAGCCGCCATCCAAGAGTGAATTCCTGGCACTGACTATGGCGGCATCCATTAGTCGACGCGAGCAAGAAGTGTTGCGACTGCTTGGCGCCGGTTTATCAAATCGGGAAATCGCCATAAAGTTATTCATATCTGATAGTACCGTAAAGACGCATTTGGAAAACATCTACCTCAAACTTAATGCGCACAGTCGAACACAAGCAATTGCGCAAGCACAAGCGCTGCAGTTGGTTTAAAGCAACGCCTTTCTCGCGCAACAAAACTACGCTGTGGTGCTGTGCTACTTCACTAAGAAACACGAGGTCGATACTGTTGGCGAACCTCAAGCCGCTGAAAAGAGCAGCGCAAAGCGCGAGTGGCGAGTTAAGGCCACTGGAATTCCGTTCAGCCAATCGTCGAGGCGCTTGAGGTCCGTCGCCACGGCAATTGCTAAGTTTTGCAAACGCGTTTTCGCCGGACCAATGTACCACGAACGGCGCAAGCCACTCCCGTGAATGGCCTACGAGAGTGTTCCTTCAATTCCACTATGTTTCCGATAGAATTGTTTGAACTCAGCGGTCTATTGCCTGACTCGCGCCAACTGTAAGTGTCATATGGCGTCCCTCGGCATGCAAGACCAGAGTTCGGCCACCGCCTTTGGCCTGCGAACTGTGCGATCGCACCAAACTGACCAAACACGTTTTCGCCTCAAACACGATCCGCACAATGGGTTCACCCTGACTGTCCTGTTGCTGGGACCCACTCACACTGCGATAACCCTGAAGACAGGTGGCCGACAGGGTCCCCAATCGATCTGAAATTGACTGGCCTCATAAACTCCCGGTGTATGCGCTTGCCAACTGGGATCAACATAGACTGGACCGATCAAATCAATCCCATGTTTTTCCTGGCTGTGCAGCAGGAGTTTGGAACTCACATAGCCCGCATCCACCAGATGCTGCTGCGGACTCAACGCCTGATCCGCCAAGTGCTGTTGGATCGCCGCCGTAGCTTCATTATCCTGTTCAATGGCGAGTCGAGTTTCTACCTGCATAATGAGATGCGGTTGATCCTCGTCGCAGGTTTCGGTCAGATGGACCTTGTAGCCGACCTACTGAATCTCGCGCTTGCGCCCATAGCGGGCTTCCGGATCAAACGGCGAGCGAATCCACTCACGAACGGGCGGCATTCCTTTCCATGCACGATGTCGGACCTGCCCCGCCTCAACGAGGTATTGCTGTTCTCAGACTTGTCGAACTAGTTTCACGGCGGGAAGCTTGGTCAACCAAGGCTGCTCAGTCGCTTGAGCCAAGTGTTCTAACAACTGGTACCCATCTTGGCCAATGACTTTCAACAAGGCTTGACGTTCATGCTTCTCTTTCGGTAAGCGGTAGCCATTCAGGCGTTCGCCGTAGCGCTTCGCCCAATCGGAGTTGAGACACGGGCGTAACCACTCCAGCGCGACGGTGGCCAGGACATTGAGCGTGTAACGCAGGGTCTCGCCCACCACTTCGATCTGATCAAGTTCCCGCACCGCCAGACGTGCGTCAAGTCCGTGCGTTGCTGGCCCCGAGACTTGAGCCAACCTTTGGTCTGGCAGAGTTTGAGGAGTTCATCTAAGAGCAATTGTCCACGGTCATGTTCGACGCGCCGGGCACGAAATTCGCTCAGGATCGAATAATGGAACTCGGGATCCGTCAGGTTAAGGCGCAAGGCATCCTTCCAATCTAATCGGGCGCGCACCGCGTCCGCCGCCTGACAATCACTCTGGATCTCAGCAAATTGCATGACCGTCACCAAGGCTAACCGCCAGGGGTTCCAGCCCGGTAGGCCCCTCTTCAGCATAGAGGTTGAGAACCATTTCCTCGGTTCCAGCATCAGGATAAATTACAAATATTTGTCCACAGCCCCAGCAATCAGGACTCAAATATAGGCGACCATTCAATGCCCATCTCTCAGTGCCAAAATGCTCTATGCCAGATGTGCCTGGAACATTAAGCACGTACCGCTCTGGGGTTAAATCAACCAGGTTGATGAATCCAAATACCTTGTCTTGCTTCACGATGAGCCGGGAGCTGTTGAACGTAAACCCTACTATTCCAACGCCTTCGTCGTAAGGCAGCAGTCTGCAATTATATAACCTGCCATTCTCATCCACTTGAACAATCCAAATTGTGTCACCAATATCGTAGCGACACCCCATCATGACCATCCAGCGCAGGTTGGGCGATAGAGAATGAAAAGAGCATCCGGGCGAGAGTTCTATTTGAGACCAGGTGGGTATTAGCGAACCCGCTGAAATCGGCGCAGGCGTACGACCAACAGTTGGCTGCAGCGAGCTGCATCCACTTAGCCAGATACCCAATACAAACAATAGACAATTTGCTAAACCTTTGCTATTTTTGAAGGGCCAATGCCCGATTGTAGTATGGATCATCTCTTTCAGCGCCTCGCTGCAAAAATGGGGCACCTTTAGCGACCTAGTCGGGCTTCATTGCTACTCAAGGTTTTTGCCTATGTCCCAAAAATAAATCGCGTCAAAGGGATATATGATGCTCAATGTGGTCGGCGAGTCTCCAACTCTGATCGGGAATTTCGCGAGGTAGGTAGAGCCTGATTTGAATGTACACCAGGCTACGAACGCTAAACTTCCCAATTTCTCGACGCTATCGGTAGCCTGAACGCCTTCCCAGTATTCGATTTGAACCTCGCCCTTGGGAGAATCAAATAGAAACTGGATCGGCTTCTCCACATCAGACGCCGCCTTGTTAGGCAGCGGTCGGAACTCGTAAGAAGTGCCTATGATCGTCAAAGTGCCGACTTGCTCAACGGAGACCTCCATGTTTTGCTGAGGTTTGCCTTGAACAACGTCCCAATCACCCTGGATAGCGGTTGCGACGAGATGTGTCCTTGCTGTCGGTGGGACGGAATAGGAGGGTGTGCAACCTATCAGGGTTAGGATCGCTGTAATGATTAACGCGATCCCTAATAACCAGAAACGCTGCAGAGACAATCCGCACTTCTTAACGGCTTCACCACGAGGGCAATCGAACAGGGATAG
>JAUQXC010000107.1 GCA_030834825.1 Thermoflexales bacterium | reverse complement strand
GAGCCGGGCCAGCCGCCTTCAATGAAGGCCACACCCAATTTGTCAAGTTTCTGTGCGATACGCAGCTTGTCTTCACACGAGAGCGAGATGCCCTCGCGTTGGGTGCCGTCGCGCAGCGTGGTGTCGTAAATCTGGATCATGATCTCCTCCGAGAACTCATAAGTTAAGAAGGAACCCGGAGTCCACAAGTTCCTTCTGCTCATGAAGTTCTCCGAGTTCCTGATCTTTCAGCGAATAATGGCGATGCCGTGTGCGGCCTCGTAAGCCGCGATGCGTTCGGAGAATGATTGAATGTAGCCCAACTCATCCACGCCGTTAAGCAAACAGGCCTTGGAGAAGCCGTCGATCGGAAATGAAATGGCCTGGCCGCCGGGCAGGACCACGGTCTGTGAAGCGAGATCGATAGTCACTTCGGCGTTGGGCGCTTCTTCGAAGAGATCCAGCAAGGACCGCTGAGTTTCGGCGTCGACGCTGATAGGCAGCAAGCCGTTCTTCAATGAATTGTTGCGGAAGATGTCGGCAAACGACGTGCTGATCACGGCGCGGAAGCCGTAACCGGTGAGCGCCCATGGCGCATGCTCGCGTGATGAGCCACAGCCGAAGTTGTCGCCCGCCAGCAAGATGGCGGCACCTTGCGATTGTGGTTTGTTCAGAACGAAATCGAGCTTCGGCGATCCGTCGGCGTTGTAACGCCAGTCGGCAAACAAGGCCGCGCCCAGTCCAGCTTTGTCGGTGACCTTCAAATACCGCGCTGGAATGATCTGATCGGTGTCCACGTTATTCGCGGGCAACGCGACGAGACGAGAAGTAAGTGTAGTGAACTGTGCCATAGGTAGTTGTTGGTAGCCCGTCGTTGCGAGGAGTCCGTAGGACGACGAAGCAATCTCAGTGCTATGAGGAGATTGCTTCGCCCCTACGGGGCTCGCAATGACGCTAGTCAGAAATCAAGGTTCGCACGTCTGTGATCTTTCCGGTCAAGGCAGTTGCGGCAGCAGTTAAGGGCGAGGCCAGGAAAGTTCTGCCGCCTTTGCCCTGCCGGCCTTCGAAGTTGCGATTGCTGGTCGAGACGGCGTACTGCCCCGGTTCGAGTTGATCGCCGTTCATGGCGATGCACATGCTGCAGCCCGCTTCACGCCACTCGGCTCCGGCAGACTTGAAAATCCGATCGAGTCCTTCTGCTTCCGCTTGCCTTTTTATCTCTTGCGATCCGGGCACGACCAGTACGCGCACATCCTCGGCGACTTTGCGATCTTTCAAGAGCAGGGCCGCCAGCCGCAGATCGCTGATGCGCGAGTTGGTGCACGAGCCGATGAAAACAACATCGACCTTGTGGCCGAGCAATGTTTCGCCGGGACGCAGATCCATGTAACGCAGCGCTTTGTCGAGCGTGGTTTTTTGATCGGGATCAGACAACCGATCGGGATCAGGCACGCGCTCGGTGATGCCCATGCCCATGCCGGGATTCGTGCCGTAGGTGATCATCGGTTCCAACTGCGAAGCATCCAGCACGAGGCCGTTAGCATAGGCTGCACCTTCGTCGGTTTTCAGTGTGCGCCACTTGGCCACGGCTTGATCCCAGTCCGCACCTTGCGGTGCAAACTCACGTCCAGCCAGATACTCGAAGGTCGTCTCGTCGGGTGCGACGAGGCCCGCACGCGCGCCGCCTTCGATCGACATGTTGCAGATGGTCATGCGCTGTTCCATGCTCAACGCTCGAATCGCCGCGCCGGTGTATTCAAAAACGTAGCCCGTGCCGCCGCCCACGCCGTTCTGCGCAATCACGGCCAGGATGATGTCTTTGGCCGAGACGCCGGGATGCAGCTGCCCCTCGACGCGGACTTCGAACGTTTTCGGTTCGCGCTGCAAGAGACATTGCGTGGCGAGGACGTGTTCCACTTCGCTGGTGCCGATGCCGAAGGCCAGCGCCCCGAACGCGCCGTGCGTGGCGGTGTGGCTGTCGCCGCACACGATGGTCAGGCCGGGCTGGGTAACGCCCAACTCCGGTCCGATGACGTGCACGATGCCCTGATGCGGACTGCCCAGGCCGTAAAGATGGATGCCATTGTCGGTGCAGTTCTGCTCGAAGAGCTCGATCTGCTTGCGGCCCAGCTCGTCTGCAAGGTTGAGGCGCGAGAATTGATCGCCATTGAGGGCGATCGTGGGGATCGAATGATCGACGGTCCCGACGGTCCGATCGGGACGGCGGACTTTCAGGCCGCGCGCCCGCAGACCGGAGAAGGCTTGTGGCGAAGTGACTTCGTGAACGAGGTGCAGATCGATGTAAAGGACTGCCGGTGAATTCTGTTCCTGGACGACGACATGTTCGTCCCAGATTTTCTTGAAGAGTGTACTTGGTCGTGTCATGAGTTCGTTCGTTTAGCGCAGGCAACACAAAAGCGCCGCATGGCGCGAGCGATTTATGGACGGCTAAACCGCCCGGCGCTGCCAGTGCTTTTGGGTACATCCTCCGCTGAATTTCGTCGCGTTGTAACGGCTCAGGCGTGGCATTCAGTCGTCATTCCCGCAGTTGTTAGCGGGAATCCAAGGGCCTGCCAGCAACGTGTCTGGATGCCCGATTACGCCCTGTCCGCGAAGCGGGGGCGCGCTGGGCGTTGCACTCGGGCATGACGGCTATCACGACGTGTCTGGATAATCAGGCCGCCTGAGCGTCTTGCTGGTCCGTCTTCTTGCTCGACTTGGCCTTGGCGGCTTCGTCCGTATAGCCGTACTGCGACAGATCCCACTTGCGCGGCATGGTGTTCGGCTCCGGGTACGGATCGTACCAGTCGGGCATGTTTTGATCGGTGGGTTGAGAATTCGTATTGGACATGATGTCCTCCTTAAGATAACAAAACGAGCCGCCCAGTGGTTGGGCGGCTCGTGTGTATGCCAAGTATCAGGTGTTGTGAGTCTACTCTGCCCTCACGGCCTGCCCAACCGGTGCCTGCCCCTTGACAAGGAAAATGCCAAGGAGCACGGTAATAAGGGACAAGACCAGAGACAGGTAGGTGTTCATAATTAACCGCGATTATAGGGTAAACGCGGGGGGCAGTCTACGGGCAGATTGGGGGAAATTGCACCAAGGCAGGTTGGGCAGGGTGCACATTGGCCCTTGGGAACGCGGATGAACGCAGATTACACGGATTTTTTGACATCGGGCTGGCCGTCATCGTAGCGAGGCGGGGTCTGCACGGAAGTCACACCACTTACCTGATCCATGACAGATACACTTCCTTTTCGGCATGCAGCCGCCATACTTTCAGGCCCCGGCGCGAAAGATCAAGAACGGCCCCCATGCGCTTGGCCTGCGTGTCGAATTCGGCATGCCTCAGCAGGCGGCGCACAAAGCTGGCGGTTTCGTCTTCGTCAATGTCCATCCAGACGATGCAGTAGCGTTGGTGGCAGAGCTGGCGCTCGTAAAAGCCAAAATCGAGGGTAAAGAATGTGGGCTGGCGCAGGCGGCGCAACAAAGGGATGATCTCATCGTCCTGCATACCCTTGCGCCCGATGTCGTAGCCAATATGCCGAACTGAATAGCGCCAACTCTTGAGAAGTTGACGCTGTTCGTTGGGGATTTGCTCGTCCAGAATGTTCATGCCGGTACCGGCTCGACCAGATACTCGTGTGCGTGTTCGAGGAAGGCCTGGTTCGACAGCCGCACGGCTTCGGCAATCGCCTCGCGGCTGATGCTGCCGTCCCATCTTTCGGAAATGCTGTCCCAATCCATGCCGCGTGCTACCAGTGCGAGCACTTGCGAAACCATGATGCGCGTGCCGCGAAAAGTGGGTTGGCCGTGGCAGATCTTCGGATCAGCCACGATGTAGCGGCCCAATAGTTGGGGCTTGGCGCGTGTAGGTTTCTTCATAAGAATATCCTCCCGATAATGGCCAATCATTAGACACCCAATTTGCAGGATAGTGTGGTTGATGAGAATATTATACCGTACGCCAAGCGGCCCGCCACTCCCTATAAGACCTCGATGGTTTTCACCTGATGGCCGGTCCTTGCCGATCAATGTGATACGCTATTTTCGGTAATGGCGTGATGGACTGTAAATACATGTTTTACCGATGTTGCGATGAGAGTATCAATTGTCGGAATCGTACCTTTTCTCAAAGTTTGCCCGCAATTGTACATTAACCGTGTTTCTCAATTCTGCTAAATAGATGGAAAAGTGTTCTGCTATTTTTCTCACCAAAATGTCAGGGTTGATACGAAAAGATGCATCCTGGTCATAATACCTTATGGCAGCAGATAAGACCTTTTCGTTGTTGACAAACAATACACTCGGATTTGGCATTCCTACATGATAAAGGCCACTGCGAACCTTGCCGTACAGGGTTTCTAGAAAAGTATCAGATACAGACGGATCACTAGACCACCCACTAATTTTAGGAAATACGACTTTCATCCCTGCCTTGAAGGCTTCAGTAGGTCGTCCTATTTCGCCCTCTCGGTATCCACCAATCATCTCGAAGTAATTCATCACGATATAGAGCAAGGCAACTTCACGATTTGGGATACCTGCCTGTATCATTTTGCTTGCGATGTCCAGCTGCCATGATTTGATTCAGTCGGCAAACACTTCGATCTTCTGATCCAAAGTCATTGGCTCAGGGTATTCATTGGCTGAATGATGAGGGCTTAGCATTAGCATAAATGATTCTCCTCTACTCGTCTTCGTATGGATATTCAAATTCGCATCCACAAGAAAGCATTTGACGTTTACATTTCGGACAACGTTCAACGTCGCACCCAAATAGATGGATTTGACCTTTGACGACTCCGCAATCGTGGCAGGGAATTATTGCGTTACCTTCCTCCCAATCATCAGGTGAACCATAGCTTATCCTGATGTATTCTTTGCCTTTGCTAATTAAGGTAGTTCGATTTTGTTCCTCAAGGATTTCTGCTTGCCCGGATTTAGACATGAAGACGCCATTAAAGTAGACCATCTCACCAGAGAAGGCATGATGAAGATCGGCTTCCTCTTGCCATAGCTTATGATCCACTTTGTTATGGAGGGTTTCCTCTTCTGACTCGCATAATTCTTTCCCATAAAATTCGACAACAAAATTCAATAAGTTGGCAAAATCGTGATAGATGGCTGGAAACTCAATCTCTACATCATAATGCAACATTTGATTTCTGAGTTTTTGGGCTAGATCTAATCTTCCGGCATCTATCTTCTTAAAATCATCACCTAGAATATATTTTATTCTCTCAATCAGCACAGTCCAAGACGCTGTTTGCGTTTCGCGCGCAATTGGCTTGTATTTATCGAGATTGGCATAGATTAACAATCTGTGTTCGCGTCTCAACCTTTCCTTAAGCATGAGTTCTATGCAGAGTGCAAGATTTATGATTGCGAACTTCCATGCCCTTTGTAGTCCGGTCCGCTTGGCAAGGGCAACGTGCTCAAGCGAGTTGTTTAGATAATCATAGGCGTTTTCCAGCATGTTGAGTCTGTAAACCTTTTTGTCTTCCATGCTGAACCACTTCTTCCCTTCATGCCCTTGCTGCGCGCTTAGAATGATTGTTATTGCTACACATGTGATCAACTATGATACTGGATCATAGCATGTCGTTGGGTAGAGTCAAATTTACACGTTGTTTGTTCAAGCAAAAGCGGCAAACAAAAACCGCGCTCGTCTGGATGTGATCATCCAAATGAGCGCGGCTGTTTGAAGTGTGTGCTTGAGGCTAATTCAATTGGTGTATTCTTCTCGAATCTCGTCATCGGTCGGCAACGGACCTTCAGGCTTGAGCATGCCGCGTACCAGCGTAGCTGGGGGCGCAGAGCGGCGGCTGTGCGGCGCTACTTCAATGCGCGCATGTTTAACCAGCCACAGCAGCAGAGCTTGCTGTTCAGCCTGCGGCAGACGTTCAATTTCGGCCACAATTTCGCGGTAGGTCATGGCGCTTCCCTCCTGATTTGATTATATCGCTGTCGTGGCTTGATGGGCCAGGGAAATGCTGAGGTAGAGGAACACTCCCCCCTCTCCTGAAATCGTTGCGCGAAGCGTTTCAGGAGAGGCCGCAGGTGCCGCGCTTTATGCGGCAGTGGTTGGGGGGTGAGGTGTTAATTCAACGTTGCCGCAACTTCCGGCTGCTGGGTGTACTGCCCAGTAGCGACGAGCATCTTATTCAACGCGGCGAGGTAGGCTTTCACGCTCGCCACGATGATGTCGGTGTCCGCGCCGTGGCCGCCGAAAGTGCGTACTTGTTCATAGTCGCGTTGCGCATTCGTCGCCGTATGGCCGTCCTGGGCTTCGATGCGAACGGTCACTTCGCCCAACGCGTCGATGCCTTCGGTGATGGCGTGCACGGCGAATTCCAGTAAGGTGGCCGGCGCATCCACAATGGCGTCGATGGCTTTGTAGCAAGCATCGACCGGCCCGGTGCCGATGGCGGCCTGCACGTAGAGTTTGCCATCCGGTCCTTTCAGGCGCACGGTCGCCGTCGGCAGACCCATCGTGCCGCAGGCCACCTGCAGACCGTCAAGCGCGAAGACCTCGGTCGGTTGATAGAACTCATCGGCCACCAGCGCTTCCAGATCGGCATCGGTGATGGTCTTTTTCTTGTCGGCCAGAGCCTTGAAGCGCCCAAAGGCTTTGTCGAGTTCGGCTTCGCTCAACGCAAAGCCGAGTTCGATCAGGCGCGTCTTTAACGCGTGGCGACCGCTGTGCTTGCCCAGCACTAATTTGGTGCGCGTCACGCCGACGGTTTCCGGTCGCATGATTTCGTACGTCAACGTGTGCTTCAACATCCCATCCTGATGGATGCCCGCTTCGTGCGCGAAGGCGTTCGCTCCCACGATCGCTTTATTGGGCGGCACGACGATGCCAGTGTAATTGCTGACCAGCTTGCTCACGCGCGTGAGCTGTGTCGTGTCGATGCCGGTGGTCAGGCCAAAGACCGGGCGGCGCGTATGCAGCGACATGACCACTTCTTCCAGCGAGGTGTTGCCCGCGCGTTCGCCGATACCGTTGATCGTCACTTCGGCCTGGCGGGCGCCGGCTTGAATGCCGGCCAGTGCATTCGCCGTTGCCAAACCCAGATCGTCGTGACAATGCACCGAGACGACACAGTTCTCAATGCCGGGCACGTTCTGCATGATGCCCGCGATCAGCGCGCCGTACTCATCGGGCGTCGTATACCCGACGGTGTCAGGAATGTTCAGCGTCGTCGCGCCCGCTTTGATGGCGTGCTCCAGCACGATGTGCAAAAACTCCGGATCGCTGCGACCGGCATCTTCCGGGCTGAACTCCACATCAGGGCACAGGCTGCGCGCATGACTCACCATCTCGATCACGCGCTCCATCACTTGCTCGCGATCCAGCTTGAGCTTGTACTGCATGTGAATCTCAGAAGTTGCCAGGAAGGTATGAATGCGCGGATGCATGGCTTCGCGCACGGCCTGCCAGGCTTTGTCGATGTCGGATTTTGTCGCGCGCGCCAGGCCGCAGATGATCGGCGCTTTGTCGCCCTCCGCTGGATTTCCTACCTCGAGCGCGATGCGGCGCACCGCTTCCAGATCGTCGGGTGAGGCGGCGGGGAAGCCAGCCTCGATGACGTCCACGCCTAGTTTGGCCAAAGCGCGCGCGACTTCCAGCTTCTCGGCCGACGTCATCGTTGCGCCGGGCGATTGCTCGCCGTCGCGGAGCGTCGTGTCAAAAATTCGGACGTAATTGGTACTAACTCTAGAATGACTCATTGATACTCACTTTGGCAAATCTCTGGACATGGATTCAACGGATTCACACCGATTTTTTATTTGCGGCTCTACCGCCTTGAGCGGGATTATTGTTGACTGCTCCCGCTGGATTGCCAAATCCAGCGGCTTTGGCGGCGGACACTTGCACCCACTGCGTGCAGTGCGGTGTTTGACAATCCGCCACGAGCTCTTCCCATTAAACCCGGAAGAGCCTTATTTGCCTTATCCTGAAAATCCGTGCTATCCGTGTCCAAGAAATTCTTGCGAAATCTACTTCTTCCAGTTTTCCGGCCTTAACGATCGCACGGTCGCACCCGTGCGCCACATCTCAGAATCAGCCATTTCCTTGAGTTCGGCATCCAGCTTCTCGCGATAATCGGGCGCGGAGTTTGACGCGAGCACGATGGCGGTCTCTTTGCCGGACACCACGCTTTCATACAAATCGGCGAACACCGGCGCGACTGCCTCACGGAAGCGACCTTTCCAATCCAACGCGCCGCGCTGCGCGGTGGTGGAACAATTGGCATACATCCAGTCCATGCCGTTCTCGCCGACGAGCCGAATCAGCGACTGTGTGCACTCTTCAACCGTTTCGTTGAAGGCTTCACTGGGGGTGTGCCCGTGCTGGCGCAAGACGTTGTACTGCGCTTCCATGATACCGGCCAGAGCGCCCATCAACACACCCCGCTCGCCTGTGAGATCCGAATACACTTCGCCTTCGAATGACGACTCGAACAGATACCCCACGCCGATCGCCATGCCGAGCGCCAACGTTCTTTCACGCGCCCGACCGGTGAAGTCCTGGCGTACGGCGAAACTCGCGTTGATGCCCGATCCGTCGAGGAAGTTGCGGCGCACGCTGCGGCCCGATCCTTTGGGTGCGACGAGCGCGACATCCACGTGAGGCGGTGGCACGACGCCGGTCTGATCGTTGTAGACCACGGCAAAGCCGTGCGAGAAGTACAGCATGTCGCCTTCATTCAAACATTCGATCACGCGCGGCCACGTGGCGCGTTGCCCGGCATCGGACAGCAAATACTGAATGATGGTTCCCCGTTCGGCGGCTTCCTCGATCGAGAAGAGCGTCTCGCCGGGCACCCAGCCATCGGCCAGGGCTTTGTGCCAACTGGCGCTGCCTTCCTTCTGTCCCACGATCACCTTGATGCCATTGTCGCGCATGTTCAGCGCTTGTGCGGGGCCTTGCACGCCGTAACCCAATACGGCCACGACCTCGTTCTGCAGAACCGCGCGCGCCTTCTCCAGGGGAAACTCTTCACGGGTGACGACTTCTTCTTCGACGCCACCGAAATTGAACTTCGCCATTTTGATGCTTTCTCCTTGTCAGATAAGTGCTTTACAGGATCAACTCGACCGCGGGTACGCGGTCGAGGAGCAAACGTTGCTAGTTGAGCGCCGCTTCCGGAATCATGGCGGCGACCAGGGGCGGATTGGCACTGGGGGCCATCGCGCCGCGTGTCATCGAGACGACGCCGGTGCGCACCATCTCGATAATGCCGAACGGGCGCAGAATATCGACCATGCTCTCAATCTTGTCTTCCGTGCCGGTGATCTCGACAACGAGCGAGTCATTCGTCACGTCGACGATGCGGGCGCGGTAGACATCGACCAGCTGCATGATCTCCGCGCGCTTGCCATTGCGCGCCGCCACTTTGATCAACGCCAGGTCGCGCTCGACGGTGGGTTGCGCGGTCACGTCGTCCACCCGCAGCACGTTGACCAGCTTGTACAGATTCGCTTCCACGCGGCGCGCGCCGAGGTCGTCCGTATCGACGACGATGGTCATCCGCGACACGCCGGCCTGATCGGTGTGGCCCACCGTCAGCGATTCGATGTTAAAGGTGCGGCGGCGGAACAAAGAGGCCACGCGGTTCAACACACCGGGTTTATCTTCGACGTAAGCCACAAAAGTATGAGGTGCCATGTTATTCTCCATATGAGACCCTCATCCCCAACCCTTCTCCCTTCCCGTGTACGCGTAGCGGCGGGACGGCTGGCCGCAAGGGAGACCCCCTGGCGGGGGCGGGTGGCAGGGTGAGGGTAGATCATTTCACCGAAATATCCCACTCCACATCCACGCCGCTTTCCACCAACACATTCTGGGGGACGAGATAGTCCCCCTCTTTGGGTGGGATGGGCCGGCGGATCATATTGTGCAGATCGGCTCCGGCGGGAACCATCGGGTACACGCTGTCTTCCTTCTCCACGCGGAAATCGATGACGACGGTGCCGGCGGTTTCCTGCGCTTCGCGAATCGCGTCGTGCACTTCGGATCGCTGTGTGACGCGGATGCCTTTTAAGCCATAGGCTTCGGCGATCTTGACGAAATCGGGGCTGAGCATCGGCGTGGCGGCGTAACGCTTGTCGTAGAAGAACTCCTGCCACTGGCGCACCATGCCCAGATAACCGTTGTTGATGATCGCGGCGTTGACCTTCACGCCCTCCTGTGCTGCCGTGGCTAGTTCGGCCAACGTCATCTGGAAGCCGCCGTCGCCGGAGATCGACCACACCTCGGCGTTGGGCCGCGCCAGCTTCGCGCCGATGGCCGCCGGGAGGCCGAAGCCCATCGTGCCCAGGCCGCCCGACGTGATGAAGTTGAACGGGCGATCTTGCTTGTAATACTGCGCCGTCCACATCTGATGCTGACCGACATCGGTGCAGATCAGCGCTTCACCTTTAGTGGCGCGCCACAGATCGTGAATCACGTGCGCCGCGTACAAGTGGCCGGTGTCCGGCAGATTCTGAATGTCACGCACCGCCGAATCGCCTTTCATCTCGTCGATGTGCGCCAGCCATTCGCTATGATCGGCGGCCTGCACGCGCGGGGCCAATTCTTGCAGCACATCGCACAGATCGCCCACCAACGCGACATCCACTTTCACGATCTTGTTGATCTCTGACGGATCGATATCGATGTGAATCTTCTGCGCTCGGGGCGCATAGGTCTTCACGTTTCCGGTCACCCGATCGTCGAACCGCATCCCAAAAGCCAACAGCAGATCGGCTTGCTGGATGGCATGATTGACCCACGCCTCGCCGTGCATGCCCATCATGCCCAGGTTGAGGGGATGATTCGCGGGCAGGCCGCCAATGCCCAGCAGCGTCATCGCCACGGGTGTGTTGGTTTTCTCGGCAAATTCCTGGACGGTACGCATCGCGCCGGCTTGCAGCACGCCGCGCCCCATGAGAATGACCGGACGCTTGGCGCTGCGGATCAGATGGAGCGCCTTCTCATATTCTTCGGGCAGGGCGTGCAGATCGGGCCGATAGCCGGGCAAGCTCGGCGCGGCCGCATCCCAATCGAATTCGGCGTCCTTCTGCTGGGCGTCCTTGGTGATATCCACCAACACCGGGCCGGGTCGCCCCGTGCGCGCGATGTAAAGGGCTTCGCGAATGGTGCGTGCGATGTCCTGGGGCCGCGTGACCAGATAGTTGTGCTTGGTGACGGGCAGGGTGACGCCGGTCACGTCGGTCTCTTGAAAGGCATCCAATCCGACGAGCGAACCTGCGACTTGGCCGGTGATGCACAAGACCGGTGAGGAGTCCATCATCGCGGTGGCGAGGCCGGTAACCGTGTTTGTTGCGCCGGGACCAGACGTGGCAAACATCACGCCCACGCGGCCCGAAGCGCGCGCGTAAGCGTCAGCCATGTGTGTGCCGCCTTGTTCGTGGCGGACTAACACGTGATGAATCGGGTAATCGAGCATGGCATCGTAGGCCGGCAGAATGGTGCCGCCCGGATAACCAAAAACGATCTCCACACCTTCTCGCACCAGACATTCCCAGATGATTTTCGCGCCAGTAAGTTTCATGTTCTCCTCCAAAGATTGCTGAATGCTGACACTGGCACCGCACTGCGTTTGGTGCAGTGCAGGTGTTTCTGATTGCTGATTGAGCACCTGATAATCAACATTCAGCAATCATCAATTCAGTTTGTCACCGCACCCTTGGCCGCCGACGACACGCTGTTGGCATACTTCGCCATGACGCCGCGCTTGTAATGAGGCTCAGGCGGCTGCCAATTCTTCATCCGCTTAGCGATCTCATCCTGCGCGAGCTCCACATTGAGTTCGCGCTTCTCGATGTCGAACACGATGAAATCGCCGTCATGTACGGCGGCGATCGGGCCGCCGTGCGCCGCTTCGGGTGCGACGTGCCCGGCCATCAAACCGTGCGTTGCTCCGCTGAAGCGTCCATCCGTCAACAACGCGACTTCCGCATCGAGACCCGCGCCGGCGAGCGCTGCTGTGACGCCCAACATCTCGCGCATGCCGGGGCCACCCTTCGGCCCCTCGTAGCGGATCACAATCACATCGTTCGGTTTGATATGGTTGTTCGCCACCGCAGCGAAGGCGGCCTCTTCTCCATCGAAGACGCGCGCCGGACCGCGATGGTACGTCCGATTGTGTCCTGACATCTTCACGGGGCAACCTTCCGGCGACAAATTGCCCTTAAGGATCAACAACCCGCCCGTGGTCTTGATGGGCCGCTCGGTGGTGACGACGACCTCTTGGCCGGGTGTCTCTTTGGCCTTGCTCGCTTCCTCGGCGATGGTCTGACCCGTCACCGTGATCGCCTCACGATGCAGATAGCCGCCTTCAATCAAACGCTGTACCACC
>JAUQXC010000106.1 GCA_030834825.1 Thermoflexales bacterium | reverse complement strand
TGGATCGGAAGCCTTGCAAGCGGCGACGGGCTTCGTCGGATCGGGCATGGCGAAGTATGCCATGGCGATCGGGATGGATACGGCGCAGGGGCGCCCCGGCGATGCGTTGGAATATACGGCGGGTGCGGGCGGTGCGGCCTTCATCGTGGGCGATGGTGAAGAATCTTTGGCCTTGATCGAAGGTTCATTGTCTTTTGTCACCGATACGCCAGATTTCTGGCGCAGGCAGTACGCACACTATCCCGAACATGCCAGCCGTTTCACGGGTGAACCCGCGTACTTCAAGCACGTGGTCTCGGTGGCTGAGCAGATCATGCAAGAACTTGATGCGCAGCCGGAAGATTACACCTACGTGGTCTTTCATCAACCCAACGTGAAGTTTCCGCAGCGCGCCGCGCAAATGCTGGGCTTCAAGCCGGAACAGTACAAACTGGGTCTGCTCGTCAACGAGATCGGCAACACCTACGCGGGCTCAAGCCTGATTGGTTTAACGGCAATTCTCGATCAGGCCAAGCCGGGGGATCGCATTCTGGAAGTCTCGTTCGGGTCGGGCGCCGGCAGTGATGCGTTCAGCCTGCGCGCCACCGATCGAATTACCGAGCGGCAGAGCCGGGCGCCCAAAACGCGCGATTACATCAACCGCCGGACGCAGATCGACTACGCGACGTATGTGAGATATCGGAAGAAATTGACAATGGTCTAGGCGTTTTACGCATTGCACGTCACAGATCGTTGATCACGCGCAAGGCGTACCGAGTAAAAAGACATTATGCGCGACGTTAGCATTATCGGCATTGGACAGACACCGGTGGGCGAGCATTGGGATTATGCTCTGCGCCACCTGGCTTTGGAAGCGATTCGCGACGCGGCGAATGACGCACACATCGATCACGCCGATGCACTGTTCGTAGGCAACATGGCCGGTGCGCAAATCGGCGGGCAGACCAATCTGGGCGCGCTCATTGCCGATTTTGTGGGACTGCGTGGTATCGAGGCGGTGACGGTGGAAGCCTCGTCGGCGTCAGGCGGTGCGGCCTTGCGGCAGGCCTATCTCGGCGTGGCGAGCGGTGCGTTCGATTTCGCGATTGTCGTAGGCGTGGAGAAGTTGACGGATGCGATTGGGTCAGCGGCAGTGAGTGCGCAGTTAACGGCCACGGATAGCGATTACGAAGCGGCGCACGGTGTGACGCCTTTGTCGGCGGCGGCGATGATTATGCGTCGTTACATGCACGAATACGACGCGGTACCGCAGGACTTCGCGGCCTTTAGCGTCAATGCGCACCTGAACGCCATCAATAATCCTAACGCGATGTATCACAACAAGATCACACCAGAAGCGTTCGTCAAAGCGCCGATGATCGCCGATCCCATCGGGTTGTTTGACGCCGCCCCGGCGGCCGATGGCGCAGCTGCGGTGGTCCTTGCCCCGACTGAGTGGGCCAGGTCCCATCGCCACGATGGCTCAATCCGCCTTGCGGCTTCCGCCGTGGCCACTGACGCCGTGGCCATTCACGATCGACATGACCCGCTGTGGCTGCGCGCGGCGGAGCTCTCGGTGCGGAAGGCTTATCAGCAAGCCGAGGTAAGTCCGCAGGATGTGAATCTGTTTGAGCTGCACGATTCCTGCACCATTCTGGCCGCGATGACGTTGGAAGCGGCAGGCTTTGCGCAGCGCGGCATGGGCGTCACCTTCGCAGCGCGCGGTGGCATCGGGCGGGACGGCACGATCCCGCTCAGTACGATGGGCGGTCTGAAAGGTCGTGGTGACGCCGGCGGCGCGACGGGCGTGTATCAAATCGTCGAGGTGGTGCAGCAGCTGCGCGGCTGCGCGGGTGCGAACCAAATTGCGCAGGCGCGCATCGGTATGGCGCAGAATCTGGGCGCGACGGGCGCCACGGCCGTGACGCATATTTTGGTGCGTGACTAATTGCAGCGAAGAGGGTTTTCTTAGCAGAACTCATTCTACACAGCGTATTTCGTAGTGCGTAGCTCGCGGAATTGTTACGCCGCCCGGAATCCGCCAGACGGAGGATCAGCATGGATATTCCACGACACTGGAGATTGAAGAGTCAGCGCTATGCGCTGGTTGGCGAAGTATGTCCCAACTGTGACGCGAAGTTGTTCCCGCCCCGCGATGTGTGCCCGGAGTGCGGCGCACCGGCCAAGGTGCCGTTTGCGTTTTCCGGTCGCGGCCAGGTCTTTTCTTACAGCACGGTTTTTCAGGCTCCAGCCAGCCATGAAGATCAGGCGCCCTATACGGTCGCCTTAGTCAAGCTGGAAGAAGGCCCGCTGATCACCGCGCAGCTCACCGACGTCGATCGTAAGGAAGTGAAGATCGGGATGCCGGTGGAGATGGCGACGCGCGTGCTGCAAAGCAACGGCGATCGCGGCGTTATCGTTTATGGCTATAAATTCCGGCCGGTCGGCTTGGGCGAACACGTGAGCTGATTGCATTCTCACATTCAAACGTTATCGGTTAAGCGGAGACGAGATTGTCGTCTCCGCTTTTTGCGGTGCAGGCCGATGTTTGCCCGTGAAGGGCATTCGATCTATACTGTGCGGCAGACACCCACTTGCACTGACGGGTTTCCGGTTACGCATTGAGGAGCACAAGCATGCAATCCGCATCAATTCTGTCCCCGTCCAAACCTAGCGGCAAGTTCAGTCTGCCTGGTATGGTAGTCGCGCTCGCCGGAGGAATCGCCGTTGTCGTTTCCTTTGGAGCGATATTTTCTCTCATCACCTCGGCAATATCTTTCAGTATTCCCCTGGTAGTGCCTGCCATGTTGGGTGCTGTGGTTGGCTACGCCACGATGAAGCTGGGTACCTCGTTCGGGCGTTGCCGTAATCCAAAATTAGCAGTAAGTGTGGCTATCATCGCCGGGGTCGTGGCCTGGGGGACGCAATATGTTATCGATTACGGTCGATTCCGTTCGGTCGCTTTT
>JAUQXC010000105.1 GCA_030834825.1 Thermoflexales bacterium | reverse complement strand
TTCAGTCAGTACAGTTTTATAAACAAATGGGAACACCCGTTTACATTCGCCCTCTCAGTAAGCACCAAGAATTAGTCCAGCCATGGCATTCCGATGAGAAAGGTTTTATCCCATTGTTGAAGTGGCATGGTCTCGATCAGTCGGAATTGAGTCACGAAGACGAAAAGTCATTTGGGCCTATGGGCGGGGGTTATGGATCTTATTTGGTCAAATAAAGACGATGGGAAACCCTAATCCGTTCACAGCCGACGATCTATCAGGACATCTCCAACAGCGCCTAACCACTGAGCGCGCCGACCTGCTGACACAATACCAGCGTGCATTACGCGAAACCCTGTTTACGAGCCGCTCAGAAGTGCGCCCCGCCATGCTCGGCCGCATTGCCAGCGATGAAGTAGACAAACTCCTCGCTTTCTTACAACATCCCTTACCATCCTCCGCACTTGAGCGTGGTGAGTATTTGTGTTCGCTCGGCTTGAGCGAACAGGCCGTCTTGCGCCTGGGGCAGGTGACACGCCGCTTTTTTCTGGACCAGCTGCAAAGCCAGCTGGCTGTTCCCGCGCTGGAAATAAGCGATCTGTATCACGAAAGCATTTTGCAAGGGTTCCTAAAGCGGCGCGAACAGGTCATTCTCAGCGAACAGGAACGCATCCGTAGCGCATTACAAAGGACGCTCAATCGGTACACGGTTCAAATGGAAGTGGCCGCCGGCGTGGCTGCGGCCACCACCTCCATTCTGGAATTAGATCGCTTGCTGGCCTCCGCCGTAGAGCTAATCCGCGAGCGCTTTGAGCTCTACTATGTCGGCATTTTCCTCGTCGAGGCACAAGGCATCTGGGCGGTGCTGCGCGCGGGTACCGGCGAAGCAGGCATGCAGATGTTACAAGCGGGCCACAAGTTGGCCGTAGACGGCAACTCCATGATTGGCTGGTGCCTTAAACACGGCGAGTCCCGGATTGCCTTGGACACCGAAAGAGAAACGATTCGCTTTAAGAACCCCTGGCTGCCAGACACGCACTCCGAAGGCGCAATTCCCCTCAGGGTACGCGGTCGAACGATTGGGGCCATTACCGTGCAGAGCGCGCGCGTCAATGCCTTTACCGATCAAGATGCGGCTGTGTTCCGCATCCTCGCCGATCAATTGGCGAATGCCATTGAGAATGCGCGCCTGTTTGCGGAACTGCGCAGTTCGGAAGAGAAATACCGCACGATCCTCGAGAATATCGAGGAAGGCTATTACGAGCTCGACCGCGTCGGCCGCTATACCTTCGTGAATGATTCTTTCGGCTTTATCTTAGGCTACACCAAGCCGGAACTCCTGGGCACACACTACGAGCAGTTGATCGCGCCGGCTTTTCGTGAAGAAGTCCCCCAGACGCTCGATCTCGTTTATCAAACCGGCCGCACGGTAAAAGGGATCGAATATCAGATCGTGCGGAAGGATGGCGTGAACTTGTATGTGGAAACTTCGGCGACGCTGATCCGCGACGCGGCCGGCCAGGCGATCGGCCTGCGGGGGGTCATGCGCGACGTCGCGCTCCGCAAGCAGGCCGAGCAGTTCCTCATCGAGCGCAAGGCTCTAGAGCGCAGCAATCGCGAGCTTGAGCAATTTGCCTATGTCGCCTCGCACGATCTACAGGAACCGCTGCATAAGATCCAGGCTTTTGGCGAACGACTGAAAGCCAAGTTCAGTCTGGGCCTGGGCGACGAGGGACGCGATTACTTGGAACGGATGCTGAATGCCAGCACGCGCATGCAGACGCTCATCGACAATCTGTTGACCTTGTCACGCGTGACGATGAAGGCCGAGCCTTTCACGACAGTCGATCTCGCACGCGTGGCACGCGAGGTCATGTCGGATTTGGAAGCGCAGATTGAGCAGACCCGCGCCCGCGTGGAAGTCGATCAGTTGCCGACGATTGAGGCCGATCCGCTACAAATGCGCCAGCTGCTGCAAAACCTGATGAGCAATGCGTTGAAGTTCCATCTGCCGCAACAAACGCCGGTGATCAAGGTGTTTAGCCGGTCTTCCACACAACAACGAGTGGTGCCGGGGCTGGGCGCGCAGCCCATGGTGGACATCATCGTGCAGGACAACGGCCTGGGGTTCGACGAAAAGTACCTCGACCAATTGTTTCAGCCCTTCCAACGGCTGCACGGTCGCAGTGAATATGCCGGAGCAGGCGTCGGCCTAGCGATTTGCCAGCGGGTAGTCGGCCGACATGGAGGACGTATCACCGCCCAAAGTACGCCCGGTCAAGGGGCGACCTTCATCGCGACACTACCCGTACAACACACCTCAGAAACGAGCGCAAAATGAGCGCCTTCGCCTCTGGATTCCTGACCAGCGCTAACCAGCCACAACCAAAGGCGGACCGCGCGCCCCTCCGGATACTACTCGTGGATGACGACGAAGACTATTACGTCCTGACGCGCGCTTTGCTCTCGGATGTGGAGGACCAAGCTTATGAGCTCGATTGGAAAGTGAGCTATGACGAGGCGCTGGCCGCTCTACAGCATGCGGCCTATGATGTCTGTCTGATAGATTATCAACTGGGCGGGCACAACGGCCTGGAGATCCTGAACGCGGTCCGCGAGAGTGGCGATCGGACCCCGTTGATCATGTTGACGGGTCACGGCGATCGACGGGTTGATCAGGCGGCGCTGGCGGCCGGCGCGGCCGATTATCTGTTCAAGGCCAAAACGGACGCGGCACTTCTGGAACGATCGATTCGTTACGCGATCGAACACGCCCGCAGTTTGGAGGCGCTGCGCCAGAACGAGATCCGGCTGGCTGCGCTGTATGAGCAGGAGCAGACACGCGCGCGCGAATTGGAACACGCCTATGCCGAGCTGCACCACGCCGAAATGCTGCGCGACGATCTGACCGATATGATCATCCACGATCTGCGCGGGCCACTCACCGTCATCACGATCAACCTCGATCTCATCGGCCAGGCTCTCAGCCGCTTGCCCAACAGTGAGTCTTTGCCCTCGCTCACTAATGCGCGGACGGCGGCCCGGCGGGTCGCCTGGATGATCGATGATCTGCTCAACGTAAGCAAGCTGGAGGCCGGCCGGTTGCAATTAAACTTCACACCGCTGGCCGTGGCAGACTGGTTGGCTGAGAAACAAGAAATGTATCGCACCCAGCTGGAGGCCAAGCAAATCACGCTCGCGCTGCAGACCCCGGCGAAACTGCCGCTCGCCTGGGTCGACATCGAATTGATTGATCGGGTCCTGGATAATTTGATCGGCAATGCCATCAAGTACACCCATCTGGGCGGCCATATCGCGATTACGGCTGAAGCCAACGCTGAGAGGCTGACGCTGTGCGTACAGGACGACGGGGAAGGCATCCGTCCCGATGAACGGGAACGTATCTTTGAAAAGTTCGCGCGCGGAACCTCCTCAGAAGTCACGGCAACACGCCCGGGGGCCGGGTTGGGGTTGGCTTTCTGTCGCCTGGCGGTGGCCGCTCACGGCGGCACCATTACGGCCGACGGCGCGCCGGGCCGTGGCACCACCTTCACGGTAACGTTGCCTCTCAAACGCTGACCGGCCGAGGTCAAGGCCCGGCGCCATGAAGCGCAACTCTACTTCGCCGCCTGAATGTCAAAGTAGAACAGCACAAAATATCCCAGCAGCAGGATGAGCCAGCCTGCAATCTGGACCATCTCCAGAAACGTCGACCACGAAAATGAGAAGTTGTCTTGAATCACCTGGATGATCGATTCCAGATTATCCAGCTTGCTCTTGATGGCCGCCGCCCATTCGTCCAGGTAGAATTCGTCATAGATGATGCGATAGAGTTTGGCCGTGTACCAATCGCCGATGAGCAACAGCCCCTGATTGATCTTCTCGAAGTCGAGCATCACCGCCAGCCGCTGTTCCACCACTTGCCGCAACACCGATTTGGGCCGGCGCGGAAACAGCGTGCGGCGCGCACCCTCGTGCAGATGCCGATCGACCGTCTCCAGATTCCGCTCGATCGTTTGATCGAGCAGGCGGTAGCGCAGCAGCTGATAGTTGCCGATCTTGAGTAGATCGATGTCGGATTGAAAGTCGCCCTTGGGCGCAAAGATGATGCCACCCTCCCAATCGACTACCGTCATGTCACGCTCGGAGTAACGCACCCGTGACATTAACGTGCTTTCGATCTCCTCTCCACTGAACTCGTCGCGCTGCGATCGAATGAAGCGCGCCAGCGCCTGGCCGTTGCGCGCGAGGAATTCGTCTGGTGTGCCGGCCAGTTCCTCGATCAACAGGATGGCGTACTCTTCATACATATCGCCCACGTTCGCCTGCGCCGCCAGCAACTGCCGCCGCAACTCGAGCTGGATCAGATCTTTACGCAGCTGCGATTCATCCCCCAGCGCATCAGACAGGGAAAACGTACATTCGGCGACGACGGCCAATTCATCGAACACCGCACGCCGGACGTTGACACGCCCTCCCTCCACGTGCAGCGTTGTCGCATCCAACGGGCGCACATCCACATCAACCGGCGCGAAGTAGGGTGCATCACGCAGGCGCACCGGCTCCGGTGCAGCCAGGGTCTTCACCGACTCGGTAAAGGGCGTCACCAGCAGATAACAGACTTGGGCATCCAGGTGATCGGGAGTCATAGGCCTTCAAGTAGCACGATGGCCGCGCGCCACTCGTCCGGCAAAGGCACGCTGCGATTCGTGCGGTAATCAAACGTGACCTGCACGGTACGGCCAGTCGCCATGAGTGCCCCTCGGATCTCGTCGACGAAGCGGTATTCCATGTCGAAGCTCGAATAGCCTAAACGGCTGACGCGCACTTGAACGATCAGCGGCGTTTCCATTTGGATCGGCGCTTTGAACTGGCAGGCCGCCTCGGCAATGATAAAGAACGGCGATGGAAATTCAGCGGACTTCAGCAAACCAAGCTGCGTGAAGTACTCCACGCGCGCCATCTCCATGAATGTAAAGTAGACGGCGTTGTTGACATGTCCGAACGCATCCAGATCTCGGAACCGAACCTTGATGGGTATGGAACAATGAAATACTTCTGAAACCAAGGTGAGGCCTCCCCACTATCGCCGCGCTCACGGGCGTCGCTTGCGCCACGAATCGGCCACCGCATAGAGCGCAGACACCCACGGCACCGCCAACACCAACGGGCCAAGGTAGATCTCGATTAAACGCGCCTCCTCCGGCGGGCGCGTAGGCCACAAGAGCTGCGGACCGAAGATCAACGGCTTGCTCAACACGGCCAAACTGAAAATCAACGCAAAGGACACGGCCTGACCCGGCGGCAAGAGCGCGGCCAAGCCCATGATCCAGATAGCGTACCAAGCGTGGAACCACGGCACGGTCAACAATAGATAAAATGTGATGAGATAGAACATCGATCGGGTGAAGCTAAGTTCTGATCGATCGCGCCACGCCCGGCCGGCCAGCACCAACGCCGCGATCGCCGTGATCGTCAATGCGGTCAGGCTGACCAGACGCGCCGCAGCGGCCCGATCCACGCTCAACTTC
>JAUQXC010000104.1 GCA_030834825.1 Thermoflexales bacterium | reverse complement strand
AAGTCCGGATTTGGAGCTCTTCGATAATGGCAACCAAGGTGATCGCATGCTAGATGCCATGAACAGCGCGACAGGCACGGAGCAAGACGGCCGTGATCGATTGTCGAAGTGCGCACGCATTTTACGTCGCAAAGGCATGCTCCAGCTGATGAATATGGACTCGCCTGATGCCATTAAGGTCGGCCGAGCCGTGAACGATCCATCCGCTGGTGACAGGCTGGATGTTATCGAGGTGTATGGACAGCCCCGAACTTTGAAGACGGGCGACTTGATATTCATGCACAGCAAGAGCTACCGCTATGAGGAATCATCGTGAGGAAATCGGCCGAGAGGTACGTTTCAGCCGTATGTTATCCGAGTAACTGTATTCATAATTAGCTCAATCATGAGCGCACATTGAGTGACAAAAGTACAGGGTACCCAAAATCCATAATACCAGGAGGTCATATGGCAAGCCAATCTTGGGCGGACTGTGAGTTCTGGAAGTTGCCGCGGCCTACAGAGAACAGATCGGGTTCAGTGAAGGGCGCTTCGTACCGGCCAACGCTGGTAGTTGGATTGGGCGGCACAGGATGTAAATTGGTACAAAAACTGAAACGCTTAACGGACCAAGCATTTGTCGAAGGTCCATCGGGAGCCTTTCGATTTATATCCCTTGACGTCGATGTTCAGGCTCCATTCGGCCAAGATACCCCACTGGGGCCGGATGTCTTTCACAACCTTGCCAAGCCCTATATCCCCATCAAGCGAATCATTGACAGCATGAGCCGGTTCCCAGGACTGCACCCAGATCTGGAGACATGGTGGCCGGGCCGCAAAGCCAGACGAGAAGGCGGCCAGCCAGAACCTTACAGGCCCATGGTCGACGCGATTGCTACTGGAGCTCAGGCGGTGCGCGTGGTCGGCCGATTTGCCTTATGGCGGATGGCTAACGAAGTCCTGCAATTTCTCAACAGCCAGTGGGGCGAGGCGCGCAACGCACGAGAGGCCTCCACCGATGTAGCAGCTTCAAGCACGGGCAAGATTTACTTGGTCTGTTCCCTCGCAGGTGGAACGGGAAGCGGTATGTTCCTGGATGCAGCTTATATGTTGCGGGACATCACCCAAAACGCGGGCTTTCCGGTATATATTACCGGTGTTCTGCTGATGGATGCGACCCCGTTTGATCCGCATGCTCCAAATCAGACTGTGCGCAACCGCATGAAGGCCAATGTATACGCCGCCATGTCGGAGCTAGATTTTTACATGAGCCACGAGACCGAAGGTGACAAGAAGCTATACGAGTTCCAATACAATCCCGACTTGGTCATAACGTCGAAGGATCCACCATTCGATCTGTGCTACTTACTCGGCGTGACCAACGAGAGCGGCCGGCAGCTTCGCAATCTTGATTCGTTCTGCAACCTGGTTACAGAAGCCATCTTTTTGGAAATGGCGAGCCCTATGGCGTCTCAAGGCAGGAGCGTGCTGGACAATGTGGAAAACTTGAACCGTTCCACGGAATTCCCTGTCGGCAACGGTAAGCCGGCGGAACGACGACTGGCATACAGCAGTTTGGCGGTCGCTTCACTCACCTATGACCGGAGCTGGACGGCCAGGTATTGCGCTTTGCTCTTGTCCCTGCATAAATTGCAGAGTCTGATCGGAGATCCCGAGCTAGGGCCGGAGCTGCCTATCCCGACACCTTCACTGGCTGAGCTCTCTCTTCAGATTGAGTACATTCAGCAGTGCCTAGACAACCGGCAGCCAGATTGCCTGCAGGCCGCTCAAAAGAGGATCGAGGAATGGGTTTGCGCCAGGATCTTGAACGGAAAACCGAGTGGCATACGATCGGCCTTGGAAGGGCTGAAGGGCCTTGAGAAGCAATTAAAGGAAGAATGTAGGCGGGCTGAGGACGAGCGCGCGAAGACTGCAACCATTTCCAAGAGCACCCTGGAGTCCATTAACCAAACCCAGGCAGACATTAACACGGCAAATCAGCAAAAACGCAAGGATGCGGAAAAAATCCAAGCCTTAAACGATCAACTGCGAAGGCTCACGGTGACCAGACAGGGTGCTGTAGACAGAACAGTCAAGATGGAGCAGATAAAACCTATCTTGGCCAATCTGCATGACCGGGTAGAAGCCATGATCACGCAGTTCGGAGAAATGGTGAAAGACTGGGAAGACCATAACAAGAAGGTCAAGGAAGATATCCGGGCCATTACTAAGGATGAGATCAGCTTTGGGGCACATCCCCTCGCATTTCATGCTCTCACGGCTCGAGGACTCGACAACTTAATCAGCCGGTTCGAGCACGACCAGAACCACACTGTGGGCCAGCAGATCTCGACGACAATCAACCGGATTGTCTCCCAGCTACTAGCCGAGCCTTCGTTGGTTACGCTTCGGGGATTGACGGAGAATCTACACAGTGAGATTTATCGGGCGATGACGCTGACCGAGGAGATCAAGAAGGACAGCCTGTTCACAGTCGTCGGCAAGTGCGAGTACGATCAGCCGACGGATGAGGAGACAACGATTGACTATGAGCAGGCCGGTATCGACTACGCAGTCAAACGGCTGCAGGCACTGGCCGCACCGTTCTGGAACGTAAACACAGCGTTGTTTCCTGAGGCGGGCGAGATTGCCGCCATCAATCTGGTAGGGTATACGACGACGGCAGAGCAGGACGGACGAACGTCTAGGTGGCAACAGCGCTTACCGGCCCTTTTAGGGCAGGCATCGCCAGTAGGTCATGGCATACCGGATAAGTTGATCCTCATGCAAACGCGCCATGGGGCGCCAGCGTTTGCCATTGCTGCATCTGATTCTGGATTACAAACGGTGTACAAAAACCAGATGCGAAATTGGAAGGAAGGCAGGCTATCAGCCCAGCCCGTCCACGTAAGACAAGATTGGTGCGACGGCATATTGGAGTCGATGGATCCAGCCCCCTCACGACAAGAAGAATAACATGGGCACACTGGGCAATTCCATAGAGGCGACTAATTCTGGAGTACTCCCCCAGTGCCCTCGTGTACTTTTTGTGGGCTTGGGTGCTGGAGGGCAACAAGTTCTCAAGCAGGTGGCAAGCCGAATAGGCGAACTGCGACCAGAGACACTTGCGCAAGTCCGTTTCATGATCGCGGCGGAAGGCAGCTGGCAGACTCTGACGGGGCCAGAGATGGCGTCTCGGGAGTTGGATAGCCCTGTGCAGGTTCCAATCAGTCGAAAGGAAGCTTATCAGGATTGGCGGGCGCGGTTGTTACCAGGTTGCCGGATGATGCAACGGGCAATTCTGGAGATTATTGACCGGGAAGCCGGCGAGCGGCTCATGGAGCAAGGGTTTGAGATCGCTGCGCGTGTCGAACTCTATGTCATCGGGGATTTCATCGATCCGATCTGCAGTAGCATCCTGTTACCTCTCCTGGGCTTATTCCATGAGCAGATCCTGCACGATGTCGAGCTTATCACGAATGTAGTTCTCAGTATCGCTCACCTTAGTGATCCGGATTTGACGGCGGATCAGGAGGCAATGGCTTACGGGGCGCTCAAGGAACTGAATTACGCTATGAGCCAAGTAGCTCAGCTCTCTCCGGAGGGGCGACCGACGTGGGGGCATGCCATCGACCACTGTTACGTGGTGGATCAGGTTCTGGAGCGGGATTCTCCAGGAGCCATCGCGAAATGCGAATATGCATTGGAAATCATTGGCGGGTTCCTCTCTATGCTTCTCCTCGGGCGGTTCAGGACAGCTCAGGAGTCAGCCTATTTGTTTTGGCCTCGGTGGACCGAAGTGAAAGATACCTCTCAATGCGCTGGCGAAGTCGCTAGCCTTGGATACGCAGCTATTAGCATTCCGCTCAATGCGATCGCAACATATGTCGGCCATGTAGAAGCGCAACGACTGATTGGTGCTCTATTGCGACCAACGAGGGAGGAAGGGGCAAGTGGTCTTGATCAACGAGGGCTGGCGGAAGAATTGAGACTGGAGCCCCAGATGCTCACTTCACACTTATCTGGGATAGACTTGCAAAGCCCGTTTGATGCTGAGAATCTGGATACTTTGTTGACATCTCCCGAGTGCTTGGCGGATTTCTTGGCTCAGATAGCCGAGCGTTACAAGCAACATATCTGGCCGCAAGTCCTCGATCAGATTGCCAGAGAGGAGCAAGGGGAAGCCCTCCTAGTTCGGGCCCATGTACAGCACTCCGTCGATTCGATAGTACACAGTTCACCGCTTGGATTCCAAGCAGCAGAGAAGATGATCGCGGCTCTTGATGCCCAATTGCAGAAATGGCATCGGGCGGTGCGTCATCCTGAGTCTGTCCCCGAACTATCTGGTGTGGAGCACAACTTGCGCTTGGCATCCGCGAGTGGCCGGCCTTGGCCTGCCCTGACCGTACACCTAATCCTCGCGGGCCTTTTGCTGGCATGGCTGAGCCTGTCGGTGTCCAACGGATGGATTGGAGGTGCAGCCCTAGTCGCAACTGTGCTGGTCTGGATAATCTGGAGCAAGGTGTTGGCGCCATGGTGGATGCACCATCTTGCTCTGAGGCTGATCGGGTTGTATC